>NZ_JABXEM010000115.1:0-32374 GCF_013372595.1 Myxococcus sp. AM011 | reverse complement strand
GGATTCGGGGGGCTCGGCACGACCATGGGACGCTCCTTTTCCAAGGGAAGCCAAGGGCTTCCATGACGGTAGGCACGCGGCTCCCGGAGCGCGCGGCGCCTGTCCATGCCCTGGAAGCAGGTATGCCTGCTGGCAAGCAGCCAAGGGGGCTTCCACTCGGACGGTCGCCCCGGGCAAACTATGTCCCGCCTTACGGCCTCTAGTTTCTCAAAGGCCGATAACCGCGGCGCGCCGCACCACCCGAGAGAACGCGATACATGGCAACTGGTACCGTGAAGTGGTTCAACGATGCGAAGGGCTTTGGGTTCATCGTGCAGGACGGTGGTGGTGAGGACGTGTTCGTCCACCACACGGCCATCAACATGGATGGCTTCCGGACGCTGCAGGAAGGCCAGAAGGTGGAGTTCGAGGTCGGCCGCGGCCCCAAGGGCTTGCAGGCGCAGAACGTGCGCGCCGGCTGAAGCGGTCCGGCACGGTGGTCCCTGAAGCCCGGCATCCGCGCGCGCGGGGTCGGGCTTCTTCCTTTTGCTGTTCGGCGACGCGAGGGCTTGAGAGGCTGGACAGGCCATGCGTCTGCCCCGCTTCCCCCGAGTCATCGGCTTCGACGACGCGCCCTTCGCCCGCCGCGCGGGCTCCGCCGTGCAGCTCGCGGGCGTGGTGTGCGCGGGCACGCGCTTCGAGGGGCTCGTCTGGGGGCGCGTGCGGCGCGACGGCTGGAACTCCACGCGCGAGGTGTGCCGGCTCCTGGAAGGAGGCAAGTTCCTCCCGCAGCTGCACCTGGTGCTGCTGGATGGCATCGCCTTCGGGGGCTTCAACGTCGTGGACCTGCCGGAGCTGGCGGCGCGCCTGGGCAAGCCCTGCGTGGCGGTGATGCGGCGGCCTCCCGATTTGGACGCGGTGGAGCGCGCGCTGCGGCGCCTGCCCCGGGCGGACGCGAGATGGGCCAGGCTGCGCGGTGCGGGCGACATCCATCAACTGGGAGGCTTCACCTTCCAGGTGCAGGGCGCGGAGCCCTCCTTCGTCGCGGACGCGCTCGCGCTGGTGACGGACAAGGGCCGCGTCCCGGAGGCGCTGCGGCTGGCGCACCTCATCGGCTCCGCCGTCATCACCGGCGAGAGCAGTCAGCGGGCCTGAGTCATCCCGGACTCGATTTCACATCCGGCGTGGAGCATTCGCGTTGGCGTGGAACCCGCTGTGGGGTGGCGGCAATGTTCCGCCGTGCCGGGTCCATCCCGACACAATTCCTTTCGACTATTCCAGGGCTGACAGAGTCGCAGGGGGGGTGTTTCGAACGGGGCCGGATGTTTGTTATTGTTTATCCTCCCCAGGAGGGAGGGGCTCATGTTCGAAGTCTCCAACGATACGAACCGTCGCACGGTCACCGTTCGGTTGAAGGGCTTTGTCCGACCCAATGAGATGAAGGATTTCGCCACGGCCTATCGGGCCGCGACGGATACGTATGCAGGAGGCCGGCACTTGGTGCTGGCGGATATGCGGGGGTTGAAGGCGCTGGAGCCGGAGTCCGCCACGATTTTCGGAGAAGTGGTGGCTTACGGTCGTCAGCGGGGTTGCTTGATGTGCGCGCATCTCTCGGATTCCACAATCGCCCGGCTTCAGACGGCGCGCGTGGCTTCCGAGGCCGCGCCCAACGACGACATCACGGTGGATTGTGTGTCCCCGGAGGAGGCGGAGCGGCAGCTCACCAAGGCCCGCACCCGCCACTTCCTGGTGAACGAGCCGGCCGCCGCCCACGCTCGCTGACGTCTCTTTCTTCTTCCCGCGCGCGACCCCCTCCTCGACTCCTTGTCGCGTCGCGCGCGGTTGTCTTCACAGGTTGTCTCGACTGAACGGCGCCGCGCCGGATGGCGAAGCCTTGCATTCGAGACTTCCATTCCTGTCGCACTCGGGGGTGATTTACTTCCGGCGCTGACGCGCGTGCTCCAGGTACGCCCGCACCAGCGGGGAGACAGGAAGTCTCAGCGCGGTGTCCAGGTCGATGAACGCCGCCCAGGTGACCTCGCGGTCATCGATGGTGAGTCTTGGCTCGGTGCTCTCGGAGCCCTCGGAGTCCACGTCCAGCTCCAGGAAGCGGACATGGTCCTCCTTGTTCTCGGAGGTGCCCACCGTCTCGAAGGCGGGCCGCAGCGACGCGGGGTCCACGCGTATGCCCACTTCCTCGTGGAGCTCGCGCGCGCCGGCCTCGGCGGGGGACTCGTCCCGCTCCATGCCTCCGCCCGGCATGCTGAGCTGGTGCTTGTAGGAGTTCTGGAGGAGCAGCACCCGGCCCGCGTGCCAGACGCCCACGAAGACGCCGTGCGTCCGGGGGTGGCGCACGAGCCAGTACACCCGCGCCAGTGTGTACGCGCCCCGGTAGCCCGTGCGGGCGAGTGCATCCACCCAACGCTTCACTGGCGGCTCCGAATCTCAGGCATCCGCCCGTCATACCAGGAGACGGCCGCGCGCGGCGCGAGGGGCCCCTGGCGAGCGCGCACCTCCGCGGGCACCTGGGCAAGCCAGTATGCCCCACGGGCCCAGCAGGAGACGGCGGTGCGCGGCGCGAGGCCCCCTCTAGCGAGCCCGCACCTCCGCGGGCACCTGCGCGAGCCAGCCCACCTCCATGACGCCCCACAGGCCGAGGAGGATGGCCTCCGCGGCGTCATGGCGCAGCGAGGTGGGCCTGGGCGCGTGGGACCAGGCGATGACCTTGCGGGCGAGGCCATCCGCGGCGTCCTTGGCCTGGCCACCGCTGCGCTGCTCGCGGGCGTAGAGCAGCCGCTCGCGCCAGTCCTCGGCGGAGACGCGCAGCACGGGCAGCGCGCGGCGGGCGGCCTCGCGCTCCCAGACATCGGCGACGGGCCCGCCGCCCTCCAGCACCAGGAAGGCCAGGGGCCCGGTGTCCGCGAGCACGGCGGGCACGGCGCGCTTCAACCGGGACTGGCTGCCGAAGTTCTGGGAACGGTACGTGCGCAGGCGGCCGTCAGGGCCGTAGAGGGCCAGGCCCGAGCGCAGGCCCAGGTCGACCGCGAGCAGGCCGGGCCCGGTGGACGACTCAGGCTCCGAGCCCATCGCGCCAGGTGCAGCGGTAGGTGACGTCCGCGGTGGTGAACTCGCGCACGGTGACAACGGGCTGGATGGCGCCGGTGGCGCGCAGGCCCGCGAGCACGGCGCCCTGGGTGAAGTAGCGGATGGGGCCGGCCTCGTTCATCCAGAGGTCGACCTCGGTGGTGGACACGTCGTCGACGCGGGCCTCGGTGTAGTTGTTGCCGGAGCGGAACATCTGCCGTGCACGGCCCACGCCCCGGCGAGGGCCCAGGAGCTGGATGACGCTGAAGAGGGCTCGGCCCATCACCGTCTCGCGGTAACCGTCCACCATGCGCTCGCCGAGCAGGGAGTAGGCGACCTCGGCTGATACATCCGAATGGAGCTCATGGGCGGTGACACGGACGGCGGAACACCATGTGTCGAAGACGTAGGCCGGCTGGAGCTTGCGTTCCAGGTCCAGGCCCACGTCGCGCAGCCGCTCTCGCAGGGCTGGCGTGACACGTCCCGCGAGTCCGCGCACGAAGAGGCCTTCGAAGGTGTGCTCGAAGACGAGCTTCTCCGGCATGTTCACCAGTGTACTCCGGTCCTTTAAGCTGTGGCAGCGGGGTACGGAATTCCATGGGTTTACAACGAGAGCTGGCCGTCATGGCCATGAATGCAACGCCGTTGCCGGGCAAGACGAACTTCCTGGAGGAGCTGGGTGTGGCGACGCCGGTGCCACGCATCCGGGGTTCGATTGGGGCGGTGGCGCGCGAGCCGTTCCTGGCGTTCGACAACAAGCGGCTGTTCGACTTGTTGGTGGCGTTCACCATCGCGGACTTCCCGGATGGCGCGGGGTGCTCGGACTACTTCAATCCGCACACCCCTTGGTACAACGTCTTCTATGGCGCGTACGGCGTGCGTTCGTACAAGCGCGACGGCAATCCGTGGGGTTTCCGGAGTGACGGGCGGCCGGACGTGGAGGAGATGCTGGAGATTCCGCGGCTGGACTACAACTTCCTGACGGCGGGGGAGCTGGGCTGTCCGGCGTCGCGGATGTGCTTCGAGGTTCGCGAGGTGACGACGGGCCGGCATGGCGCGTGGCACAGCGCGGACGTGGCCTGCGTGATTCCCAGCGGGCTGCACCGCACGGAGGACGCGGACTCGCCGGACCTGAGCTACTACGCGGTGTTCGGGATGCCGGAGGAGGACTACCTCGCGGGTGGCCGGGAGAGCTACGAGCCGGTGGCCATGCGCGGACGCATGTACTGGCGCCCGGTGGCGGACCGCCTCACGCTCGTCTGGGGCGGACTGTGTCCGGACACTCCGGATGGACAGAGCCTCATGCACGCCATCATCGACGCGATGACGCCTGTGTACGCGGGCGGATGAAGCCCCGAGCGCTCACGGGCAGACAGGTGCTGGCGCATTCGCTGGGCCGCACCAGGGCCCATCGATACGCTGGGCCCCATGACCTGGCGGGCACGAAGCAGGCACCGAATCCTCGCGTTCGTCCTCCTCGGCTGCGCCCTGCTCTCCTGCGCCCACGTCGATGACGGGAGCGGAGGCGGCTTTGGCCGCAACAGCGCGGAAGCGCGAATCACCCACCTGATTTCGGAGGGCCATTTCGCGCAGGCCGAAGCGCTCGTGGCTGAATCGACCTCGGCGGGTCTGGTGGAGCAGTCCGCGGCAGCGGCCTTGCGCAGGCAGATTGCCGACCTCTCCATGAAGCTGGGAGAGATACCCGCCCGGCTCCAGCGCGTCCCGAGCTTCCCCTCCCGGCTCAAGGACTTCACGCGCCACGAGCTTCAGAAGATGTATGACTCGGAGAACTTCAGCATCGCGACGAAGAAGGAGCTGCAGACCGCGCTGAAGCTCTTGAAAGATGTAGCGAAGGACAACTCCCGATTGCTTCAGAAGCTGTGAGCCCCCATGCACCCGAGCCCCCACGAACTGCTGGAGTTGTTGTCGGAGGCGAAGCGCCTGGAATGGGGGAGCGAGGAGCAACTGAAGCTGCTCGAACGCCTGCGCGTCCGCTGTCCCGCCCATGTGCCAGGACTGCTGCTCTCCAGCAGGGCGCTGCTCTGGGCGAAGGAGGACCTCCCAGACCCCGCCGCCTTCTTCGCGGAGGTCGAGCAGTTGCTCCTGGGTGCCGTCGACGCCTCGGACAGGACGCCTGAAGCGCTCATCGGAATGGCCCGCTTCAAGAGCGTCGTCCGCGACTCGCCGTTGGAGGCAGAGGCCCTCTATCGAGAGGCCGCCACCCGCGCGTTGAGCGTCCTGGAAGAAGCCTGGGTCGGCCTCGTGGAGGCTCTCGGAGAGCAGGGAAAGACAGAGGGGGCCGCACGCACGGCCGACATCGCCAGCAAGGTGTTCCCCGACTCCAGCGCGCTCGCCGAGGCACGCAAGTTCGCGGGCCTCAAGGACTGAGCCACCTTCTGACACCGGGCCCGAGACACTCGCTCGGGCCCGGCGCTGTCGTCACGCGGCCCGGCTGGGCCCGGATGACACGGGGGCTTCTTCGGGCACGGGCGGCGTCTCCACCTTCGGCGTCTTCCAGAACCTGACCTTCTCCATCGCCGCGAACACCACCGGCACCACCAGCAGCGTCAGGAACGTGGAGGTGATGACGCCACCAATCACCGAGATGGCCATGGGCGCGCGGAACTCCGAGCCCGTCCCCGAGCCCACCGCCGTCGGCACCATGCCAATCGCCATCGCCGCGCTCGTCATCAGAATCGGACGCAGCCGCCGCGGCCCCGCCTTCATCAGCGCCACGTCCACCGAGTCCCCCTCACGCAGGTGCTGCAACGCACCGTCGATGAGCAGAATCGCGTTCTTCGTCACCAATCCCATCAACAGGATGACGCCAATCATCGCGCCCATCGACAGGTGATACCCCGTCACCACCAGGCCCAGCAGCGCACCCACCAACGCCAGCGGCAACGACGCCATGATGGTGAACGGGTGCTTGAAGGACTCGAACTGGCTCGCCAACACCATGTAGATGAAGACGAACGCCAACCCGAACGCCAGGGTGAAGGCCTCGTTCTGCTCGTCCAGGCTCTTCATCTGCCCGTCGTAGACGATGGCATAGCCGGGCGGCAGCGGTGACAGCTTCACCTGCTCCTTCAACGCATTCGCGATGTCTCCCAGCGCCGCCCCCTTCGCGAGCTGCGAGTACACCGCGATCTGCCGCTCCCGGTTCTCGTGCTCGATGACGCTCGGCCCGTCGCGCAGCTCCACCTGCGCCAGGTCCGACACCGGCCGCAGCCCACGAGGCGTATACACCTCCAACTGCGCCACCCGCTCCGGCGTACTCCTGTCCCGCTCCGCCAATCGCACGCGGATGTCCGTCTCGTTCGTCCCCTCGCGCAGCTTCGCCACCACGTCGCCGCTGATGGCCAGCCGCAGCTGCGTCGCCAGCCCCGCCGCGTTGATATCCGCGTCGCTCGCTCGCGCCCGGTCGATGCGAATCTGGAGCTCTGGCTTCGGCGGGTTCGCCTCCACCCGCACGTCCTCCGTGCCCTTCAGCCCGCGCAAGATTCCCGCGACGCGCTCCGCCTCCTGGTTCACCCGCGTCAGGTCCGGCCCGGTGATGCGCACCATGATGGGGTAGTAGTCGCCCAGGCCCTCAATCGTCGGCGGGTCGCTCAGGTTCACCCGCGTCGCCACCAGCGGCGTCAACAGCGCGCGCGCCTCGTCCTTCAACACGGGGATGCCCTTGGTGCGTTCGCCCTTCCCCACCGTCAGCACGCGCATGCGCGCCTTGTTCACATCGCCGTTGGTGCCGACGATGGAATAGATGGCCGTGATTTCCGGCAGCTTGCGCAACAGCGCCTCCGCCTCTCCCGTGCGCGCCTCCGTCTCCGACAGGCTCGACGAGTCCGGAAGCTGCAAGTCCACCAGGAACTGCGAGCGGTCCTCCGGCGAGATGAACTCCGCGCCCAGCCGGCTCGCCGCCCCGAAGGACAGCACCAGCACCACCACCGTGATTCCCGTCGTCGCCCACTTGTGCGCCAGCACCCAGCCCAGGATGCGCGCGTAGACGCGCTCCGTACCGTCCAGGAAGCTCCGCAGCCCGGCCGCCACCGCGTTCTCCTTGTGGACCTCTCCCGGCACCCGCTTCTTCGCCAGTCGCGCCGACAACATCGGGTCCAGCGTGAAGGAGATGAACAGCGAGACAATCACCGCCGCGGAGATGGTGATGCCGAACTGCTTGAAGAACTGCCCGACGATTCCGGGCATGAAGGCCACCGGCACGAACACCGCCACCAGCGACAGCGTCGTCGCGAGCACCGCGAGCCCCACGTCGTTGGTGCCGTTGGCCGCCGCGCTCATCGGGTCTTCGCCCTTCTCCAGCCGGTGCGTAATCGCCTCGCGCACCACCACCGCGTCGTCGATGAGCAGACCGATGGCCAGGGACAACCCCAACAGCGTCATCTGGTTCAGCGTGTAGTCCAGCAGGTACATCACGAAGAACGTGCCGATGACGGACGTGGGCAGCGCCAGCGAGGAGATGAACGTGCCGCGCCCGTCCAACAGGAACATCAGGATGATGAGCACCGCCATCGCGCCACCGAAGACGAGCGCGATCCACACCTCGTGGGCGTTCTCCCGGATGAGCTCCGACTGGTCGATGAGCAGCGTGGCCGTGAAGCCCTGCCCGACCTCCGGCGCCATCTCCTTGAGCACCTGCTTCACCGCGTCGCTCACCGCCACCGTGTTGGAGCCCGGCTGCTTCACCACCTCCAGGATGACCGCGTCCTGGCTGTTGAGCCGCGCCACCGTGCGCCGCTCCGCCACGCCGTCCGTCACCGTGGCGATTTCGCTCAGCCGCACCTGCGAGCCCGTCCGGCTGCGCGCCACGGGCAGCGCGCGAATCTCGTCCACGTCGCGGAACTGGCCCAGGGAGCGCACCGTCAGCTCACTGGCCCCCAACGCCAGACGTCCCGCCGGCAGGTCCAGGTTCTCCGCGCTCACGCGCTGGGCGATGTCCAGCGGCGACACCCCCGCCGAGCGCGCCTTGTCCAGGTCCACGTCGATTTGAATCTCACGCGTGTCGCCACCGGTGATGCGCACCTCGGCGGCGCCCTCGAGCTGCGCGAGCGCGGGCTTGATTCGGTCGTCGATGAGCCGGCGCAACGACTGCGACGGCATGTCCGCCGACACGGCGTACGTGAGGATGGGCGTCGCGGAGAGGTCCACGCGGCCCACCACCGGCGCATCCGCCGTCTGCGGCAGCTTGTTCGCGATGCCAGCAATCTTGTCGCGCACCTCCTGCACCGCGCGGTCCACGTTGGTGGACAGGGTGAACTGCACCACCACCGTGCTCAGGTTCTCCCGGCTCCAGGAGTGAATCTTGTCCACGCCGCTGATACCCGCGACGGCGTCTTCCACGGGCTTGACGACCTGGGTCTCGATTTCTCCCGGACCCGCGCCCTTGTACACCGTGGTGACGACGACGACGGGGAAGGACACGTCCGGATACAGGTCCGTGCCCAGGCGCCCCAACCCCATCAGTCCGAGGACGATGAGGCAGAGCGACAACATGGCCGTGAACACCGGCCGACGAATGGAGACGTCGCTGAGGAACATGGACGCGCTCCCCTTACTTCACGGTGACGCGCGAGCCCTGTGACAGGCCCGGCGTGGGGTGGTCGATGACGGACTCGAACGGCGAGCGGGCCAGCACCACCACCTCGCGCTCACGTCGCTCCAGCACCTGCACGTCCACGCGGCTCACCTCGCCGCCACTGCCCACCACGAAGACATGGTCCCCGTTGGAGGACGACAGCGCCGTGCCCGGCAGCACCCGCGCGTCCTGGTCCTCGCCCAACAGCAACACCGCGCGCGCCAGCGTGTGCGCCACGAAGCGGCCATCCGCGTTGGGCACCGCCAGCTCCACCGGCACCCGACGCGTGGCCGGGTCCGCGGAAGGGAGGATGGTGCGCACCGTCGCGTCCTCGGTGAACACGCCCGGGCCGCCAATCGACTCCACCCGCACCTTGGCGCCGGGCTTCAGCCGCGAGCGCAGCGACTCCGACACCGTCGTCCTCAGCAGCAGCGTGTCCAGGTTCTCCAGGTTGAACAGCGGCGTGCCCGGCCCCACCGTGGCGCCCGTCTGCTCGGGTGCGTCGATGAGCGTGCCCGAGAACGGCGCTCGCAGGTCATGCCGCCGACGCGCCGCCCGCGCCTGCGCGAGCTGGGCCTGCGCCGCGAGCAACTGCGCCCGCGCCTGCGCCGCCGTCGCGGAGCTGGCGCGGTTCTGCAAGTCGCTCACCCCGCCCTCCTTCTGGAGCGCCTCGTTGCGCGAGGCCACATCGGAGGCCATCACCGAAGCGGCTTCAGCGGCCGCCACCGCCGCCTGCGCCTGCGCCACCTGCGCGTCGACAATCTCCACGTCGAGCTGCCCCAACACGTCGCCCTTCTTCACCGCCGCGCCCTTGCCCAGCTTCACGGCGGCGAGCCGGCCCCCTACCTCGAAGCCCACCTGGAGCGCCTGCGCGGGGAACAGCGTGCCCGTCACCTCTTCCCGAGGCGCGGCGCGCACCGTGCGCGTGGCCACCAGCTTCACCGTGGGCACCGCCGCGTCCGTCTTCGCGGCGGCGGCCGGCGTGGAGGAGGCATCCGCCTTGCCACACGCGGACAACGACAGCGCCGTGACGACGACACCCAGCGCCGCGAGCGCACGCGGGGCGGAAGGTTTCCAGATGGAGTTCACGGGCTTTTCCTCGGGGTGTGGCGGGTCTTCGCGCGGGCGGGAGGCCGGCGCTGGGAAGTCGTGGGGCGCTTGGCCCGGGAGACAACAGGCTCCGAGACAGGCGCGGGGGCATCGAAGCGGGGCAGCGTGCCGCCCTCGCACAGGCGCTGGAGCGTGTATGCCCAGGCGGACATGTCTGGCTTCTCCGTCAGGTGCACCATGCGCTGGGACAGCAGCACGTACGCGCCGACGATGACGGAGGCGAACAGCTTCGCGTCCATCTCCTGGTCCGCCGCGCCCGCCTCCTGCATCCGCCGGAAGTCCCCCGCCACGCGCTCCACCTGCGCCTCCGTCATCCGCCACAGCAACGATTCGAAGGGCGTGCCCTGGCTGCCGCTGACGAGCACCGAGACGACGTCGCGGTAGGACCACATCAGCTCCAGCGACTCCAAATCGAAGGCCGTCTCCAGCTCGACGAATCGCCGGTAGCGCTCGCTGTGCTCCAGCCTGTCGCGAGAGCCCATCACTCCCTGCCCGAGGAAGTGGCGCTCCACGGCCGCCATCCGGCGCCCGTTCACCTCGTTCAGGTGCGCCTCGAACCGGGCCAGCACCTCCCCGAAGAGCGCCTCCTTCGAGGGGAAGTGCAGATAGAAGGCGCCCTTGGACAGACCACACGCGGCGGTGATGTCCTCGATGCGCGCCCCACGCAGCCCCTTGCGGGCGAACTCCGCCCGGGCCGCGTTCATCAAGGCTTCCCTGGCATGAGGGTCAGCGGGTCTCGGCATGGCGGACCCGTTACTAACCCGGCGGTCATTAATGGCGCAACTTGACTGACCGACGGGTCAGAAACCCGCCCGCTATTCCAGTCCAGGCGTCCGAATCAACCCTGGCGCGCACCAGCGCCCACATTCATCAGGGCGGTGCAGAGGGGACACGCCGTGGGCCCGTGGGGCACGTCGCGGCGGTGCAGGTCCAGCACGGCGCGGGAGATTTCCGCCAGCTCGCGGCGCACCTCACGCCGCGCGCCCTTCACGCGGGCAATCTTCAGGTTGTCGTAGCTCGTCGTCTGGTGACGCATCCACGCGATGACGGCGGCCTCCGCGCGGCGCTCCACGGGGATGCGCTCCGTGCGGGCCACGGTGCCGCTGCCCACGGGCGTGGCATGCGCGGCGACGAGCACGGCCAGCCGCTTGCCGTGGGGCACCCACGCGGGGGAGAAGGCGAGGAAGCGCAGCACGGCGTTGGCGAAGTCGACCTCGTACTGCTCCTGCTCGCGGGCGCGGCGGTCTCGGCCAGCGGCCAGCTTCTTCGCGTAGGCGGGCGTGGCGCGCTCGGACTCCAGCGCGGCGCGGGCCTGGTGGATGTGCGGCTCGGGGGCCCACACGCCTCGGGAGAACAGCTTGCGGCCCACCTTCTCCACCACCGTCCAGGTGGGGCCGGCGGCCTTCACACGACGGGTGAGGCCCGCGTCACCGGGGGGCAGAAGGGCCCAGCCCTCCGGCACGGAGAGCACGCGTCCATCCGGGGCACGCACGCGGCGAGGGTCGGGGGTGGGAGCGAACGTCAGGGATTCAGGCATGGCGGTGTCTGGGACGGCGGCCTCATAACACGGGCGGCTCCAAACCCTGCTAAATGGCGCCTCGCGCCGTGGGTGTGGCGCGGGAGACTCTCTTCGCGTGGGAAGTGCCGGCATGTCCCTCCTCAAGCTCACGTTCCTCGGCACGTCCGCCGCCCAGCCCACCCTGCACCGCAACCTGTCCGGGCTCGCCGTGAAGGCGGACACGGACCTGCTCCTGTTCGACTGCGGCGAGGGCAGCCAGCGACAGATGGTGCGCTTTGGCACCGGCTTCACGGTGGACGCGGTCTTCTTCACGCACTTCCACGCCGACCACTACCTGGGAATCATCGGCTTCCTGCGCACCCTGGGGATGATGGGGCGCGAGCACGCCATCCACCTGTATGGCCCGCCGCCCGCGCGGCGCCTCCTGCACCAGGCCGTGCACCTGGGCGTGGAGGCCATGTCCTTCCCCATCGAAATCCACGAGGTGAAGGACGGCGACGTCATCCGCCGCGACGGCTACTCGCTGCACGTGGTGGGCGTGGACCACCGCATCAACGCGCTGGCGTACGCGCTGGTGGAGGATGGCCGGCCGGGGCGCTTCCACGTGGAGAAGGCGCGCGAGCTGGGCGTGCCCCCGGGCCCCAGCTTCGGCAAGCTCCAGAAGGGAGAGGCCGTGACGCTGGAGGACGGG
Organism: Myxococcus sp. AM011; assembly: GCF_013372595.1. Classification (NCBI taxonomy): domain Bacteria; kingdom Pseudomonadati; phylum Myxococcota; class Myxococcia; order Myxococcales; family Myxococcaceae; genus Myxococcus; species Myxococcus sp. AM011. Next base: position 20,398 of record NZ_JABXEM010000115.1, on the reverse strand, counting down.
CGGACGGTGACGCCTGCGGACGTGCTGGGCCCGCCGCGCCCCGGACGCCGGGTGGTCATCTCCGGAGACACTCGGCCGTGCGCCGCGGTGGTCAACGCGTCGAAGGACGCGGACCTGCTCATCCACGAGTCCACCTTCTCCGATGACGAGCAGGAGCGCGCGGAGGAGACGCACCACTCCACGGCCCGGGAGGCGGCATGGGTGGCGCGTGAGGCGGGAGCGCGGCGGCTGATTCTCACCCACCTGTCCAGCCGCCACGACACGGACCCCGCGAAGCTGCTCACGCAGGCGCGCGAGGAGTACAAGGGCCCGCTGGAAGTGGCGTACGACGGCCTCACCCTGGAGCTGCCGCTGCGCGACGAGTAGCGCGCGCGAGCGGCGGCTCGTGGGGAAGCGCTACTGGACCTTGTCGGCCTCGGCGCGCAGCGTGGCGGCGGACTCGGCGTCCACCTTCTGGAGCAGCTCCCACTCCAGCTCCGCGTCGCGGTTGATGTTGCCGCCGTCGGCCCGGACGCTCGTCTCATTCAGCTCCTGGGAACGGCCGCCGGAGCTCGCGCTCTTGGTTTCGGTGGCGAGTTGCTTGTGGAACTCGATGGCGCACTGGCCGGGGCCGCGCTCGGTCCCCTTGACGTGGTAGCGCACCTGCGTGGTGCCCAGCGACGAGGGGGCGCCGTGCATCAGCCACTCGGAGGTCGCCTCGAAGCCCTGCGTACCGACGCGCAGCGAGTAGCCCTTCTCCTTGAGGAGGGCCAGCGCCTGCGGCCACACCTCGGCGATGGGCTTGCGGTACACGTGGGTCCGCGTCTTGTCGTGCAGGAAGGCCTCGCGGCGGCGGCCGGCGCAACCCGCGGCGGTGGTCAGACAGAGGGCGGCGACGACCAGCAGCGCGGTGGGCCCGAGCCGGGACTTGGACAGGTTCAGGTTCATGACGACTCCAGGGAACGTGAGACGCCGCAACATCCCTCACGCCCCGGCTCGCGCCAAGTCCCCCGCTCCCCCCGTCAAGTCCCCCGGTCAGGAAGCTTGCGTGGGGCAACTATCTTTTCCCCGCCTGCCTTCGCTCGGGGTGTGGCCAATGGTTGGCGCTCCAGGTGTTCGAGAATCTCCGAGGCCACGCGCTCGGGCGCCTCCAGCGGCGGGAAGTGGCCCACGCCCGCCAGGTATCGCACCTCCGGAGGTTGCTCGAAGTAGGGCTCCAGCCCCACCGTCAGCTCGCGGCCGAGCGCGGTGTCCTCCTCCCCCCAGACGAGGCGGAAGGGCGCGCGGATGCGCGGGTAGGTCCGGAGCAGTCGCCTGGCCCCTCCCGGAGTGAAGAGTCCTCGCAGGGCCTCGCGGTAGTAGTCCACGGCGGCCCGGGCCGCGTCCGGATGGGCCAGATTCTCCGCGTAGGGCGCCAGGCGCGCGTCACTCACCTGGGCACCCTTCGCCATGCCGCGCCGCATGAGCGCGGGCACCCGCCGGCCCCCTTCGGCGGACAGGGCGCGCTCCGGGAGCCAGGGGAGCTGGAAGTAGAACATGTACCAGGAGCGGCGCAGTTGCGCGGGCCGCCAGATGCGCCGGGCCAGCACGGACGGGTGGGGGCAGTTCACCACCGTCAGCGTGGCCACGACGTCCGGGTGCATGGCGGCCACGTGGTAGGCGATGGCACCGCCCCAGTCATGTCCCACCAGGTGCACGGGCCGCCCCGGCTGGAGATGGCGGGCGAGCTGGTAGACGTCGTCGGCCAGCGTGTCCAGGTCGTAGCCCTTGCGAGGCCGGTCCGTGCCGCCATAGCCGCGCAGGTCTGGCGCCACCGCGTGGTAGCCCGCTGTGCCCAACAGCGGCAGCACCTCGCGCCAGCTCTCCGACAGCTCCGGGAAGCCGTGCAGCAGCAGCACGAGGGGCCCGTCGGACGGCCCCGCCTCCAACGCCTGCATGCGCAGCGAGGCCAGCGGAATGGACAGGGAGGCGAGCGTGGAAGAGTCCATGGGCGCGCACGTTAGGCGCCGCGAGCCTGGACTTGGGGGACCTTCGTGCCGCCTCGCGTTGGACTCCGGACGCTGGCCCGCGCGAGGCGGGTGCGCCAGAGTGTCGCGCGCCCGTCCCCAACCCCGGGGCGGCCTCCCAGGCAGGTGCGCGAAACGATGCTGCGACGACTCGGCGGACTCCTCGGTGCGGTGCTCCTTCTCTCGGCCCTTGGCGGCTGCACGCGCAACACGCCGGGCGCCGAAGCCACGGGCACGTCGGTGTACGTGGCGAAGCGCATCCGCACGCTGGACGCGGCGCGGCCCCAGGTCGAGGCGCTCGCGGTGCGCGAGGGCAAGGTGCTGGCCACGGGCACACGCGACGAGGTGCTGGCGGCCGCGGGCCCCGGCGCGCGCGTGGTGGACCTGGGCGATGCCACGGTGGTGCCGGGCCTGACGGACTCGCACGGCCACCTCTCCGCGCTGGGCCAGTGGGAGGCGACGGTGAGCCTCTTGGGGGCGACCTCGAAAGAGGAGGCCGTGGCGCGCGTCACGGCGGCGCCGAGCACCTCGTACCAGGGCGAGTGGCTCGTCGGTCAGGGGTGGGACCAGAACGACTGGACGGAGAAGGCCTTCCCCACGCGACAGGACTTGGACGCGAAGCACCCCGGCGTACCGGTGATGCTGACGCGCATCGATGGACACGCGGCGTGGGTCAACAGCGAGGCCCTGCGGCGCGCGGGCGTCACGCGCGACACGAAGGACCCGGATGGCGGACGGATTCTGCGCGGCGCGAATGGCGAGCCCACCGGCATCCTCGTGGACAACGCCATGGGCCTCGTCTACGCGGTGCTGCCTCCGCTGACGGAGGAGCAGCTCTCCGCCCAGCTCACCGCGGCGCTCGCCCGGGCCGCGCGCGTGGGCCTCACCGGCGTGCACGACGCGGGCATGGACCTGCGCACCTTCCGCCTCCTCCAGCGCTGGGACAAGGAGGGCAAGCTGCCCCTGCGCGTCTACGCCATGGCGGATGGACAGACGTCGGACCGGGAGACGTACCTGCGCGACGGCCCCTATCAGGGCGAGCGCCTCACGCTGCGCGCGGTGAAGCTCAGCCTGGACGGCGCGCTGGGCAGCCGGGGCGCGGCGCTGCACCAGGACTACAGCGACGAGCCCGGGCACCGGGGCCTGTTGATGATGGCGCCGGAGGAGTACGAGCGGCGCGTGAGGGCCTTCATGACCGCGGGCTTCCAGGTGTGCACGCATGCGATTGGAGACCGCGCCAACACGCTGGTGCTGGACACGCTGACGCGCGCGGCCGAGGCCACGGGCACGAAGGACGGCCGCCACCGCGTGGAGCACGCGCAGGTGATGCGATTGGAGGACATCGACCGGCTGGGGCGCGGCGGCTTCCTGGCCAGCGTGCAGCCCACACACGCCACCAGCGACATGCCCTGGGCGGAGGCCCGCGTGGGCCCCGAGCGGATTCGGGGCGCGTACGCGTGGCAGCGGCTGAAGGCCTCCGGCGCGGTGCTGGCGTTGGGCAGCGACTTCCCGGTGGAGCGGCCGGACGTGCTCGCGGGCCTCTACGCGGCGCGCACGAGGCAGGACGCGCGCGGCACGCCCGAGAATGGCTGGTACGCGGACCAGCGGCTGAGCGGCGAGGAGGCCCTGGAGGGCTTCACGGTGGGCGCGGCATACGCCTCCTTCGCGGAGGCTCGGCGCGGACGATTGCAGCCCGGCATGGACGCGGACTTCGTCGTGCTGTCGGTGGACCCGGTGGACGCGCCCGTCGCCGAGCTGCCAGGCGCCCAGGTGCGCCTGACAGTCGTGGGCGGCGACGAAGTCTACCGCGCAACGGAGAAGTGAGTGCTGCCTAGAAGGCGGCCTCCGAGCTGAGCGACTGGACGCGGCGGTTGAGCTCCTCTTGAGCCACCTGCCGCTCCTTCGCCAGACGCTCCAGGTCGCGGGTGATGGCCTCCAGCCGGTCCTCCTGCTCGTTGAGCTTGGCCACGAAGCGCTCGGCCAGCTCACGCTGGGACACGCCGCTCTTGAGCGACTCGATGTTGGCGCGGATGCGCTCCTGGTCCTTGAAGAGCTGGGCGCGCTCGGCGGTGAGCTGCTGCTCGTCGCGCGTCAGCGCCGCCACGCGCTCGCGGATGGCAATCACTTCGCGCAGCGCGTCCGCCATCTTCGCGTCCACGTAGCGCTGCGACAGGAAGAAGGCCACGTCGTCCGGGCCCGCGCTGGAGACGGAGTACTGCCGGTGGCCGCGCGTGCGCTCGGACACCACCAGCTCGTCCTGCGAGCCCGGGGCCAGCTCGCGCTTGAAGCGCCAGAAGCCGTCCGTCGTCTCCGCGGGCGCGGGCATGTCCTTCTCCAGCTCCCAGCCCGTGCGCGGGTGCTCCACGTAGAGGACCTGCGCCCGCTTCCCCTTGTTGCGCACCAGGTACTTCGTGCGCCGCACGTGGAAGTACTCCACCACCAGCGAGCCCCGGCTCACCACCGCGCGGAACACCGGCCCGTCCTCCGTGTTGTCCTCCACGGAGACGACGCAGCCCAGCTCCACCGCGTACGGCACGAAGCGCGTGTCCAGCGGCTTCATGGTGTCGAGCATCGCCTCGCCCACGTACCGCTCGTCCTCCGTCACCGTCACCGGCCCGCCCTCCAGCGTCAGGCCCGTGGTGTTCTTCAGCTCGATGCAGGCCATGGGGTTCTTCTCGCGCGTCGTGCGGTTGTAGAGGAGCACCCGGCGGCCCTCGAAGGGCTTGTGGAGGATGGGCACCAGCGCGCTCTGGTTGCGGTGCACCGTCACCGGGCGGTCCACGCCGTACTCGAAGAGGTCCCCCACATCCTTCGTCAGCGTCGTCACCTGGTTGCTCTGCTCCATCACCTCGCGCAACCGGGGGCCACCGCCACCGCCCGGGCCTCCCACGAAACTCGCCTCCTTGCGCATCATCTTCTTGGAGCGTCCCGGAGCCATGGCGGGCGCGGACATCATCGGCATGGCGTCCACCTCGCTCTCCATCATGTCCGCCGAGCCGCCGAAGCTCTCCTCCGGAATCACCGGCGCGGCGGCGGCCTCCGTGCGCACCTCCACCACCGGGCGCCTCATGTAGCGGGGGTTGTAGAGGTCGTGCACGAAGGACACCGGCAGCCCCGCGACGAGCGCCAGCGACACGTCCACCCAGTCCTCGTCCCCCGTGTTGTCCACCAGCGCCCAGCCCTGGAGCAGCGGCGACTCGCCCTCGTCCAGGAGGATGCGGTAGCTGGTCTTCCACACCGGCGCTTCCAGCACGTAGCTGACGAAGACCTCCCGCTCACCCTCGCCGGAGGTGAGGATGGACATCCGCTTGCTGTCCTTCTTGTACGAGGACAGCACCGTGGCCAGGTAGAACTCCAAATCCTTGCGCACCGCCTCGTCGAGGAACTCCAGCTCCGCGATGTCGAGCACGTCGAAGGTGCGCAGCGAGGGGCCCACCAGCAGCGTGAGGAAGGGCCGCACCACGCTCGTCTCGCCGGCCGCCACCGCGAGCGACTCCAGGCCGATGATGGCGCCCTCCACCTGGCCGCCGCCCACCCGCGCCCGCACGCGCGCGCCCTTGATTTGACCGAGCAGCGCCGTGAGGCTGCCGTCCTCGGGAATCCGGATGGTGGCCTCCGAGAGCAGCTGCTCCAGCGGCTTGGTGGAGTCGTAGCTCACCGCCGACACCGAGCCGCCCGACAAGTCCAGCACCGTCAGCGACTTCAGCACGTCGTTCATGTCGCGCGCCTTGAAGTCCAGGTGCAGCGTGTCGCTGCCCGTGACGCCGCCTCGGCGCTCGAAGTAGCCGACGCCATGCTTGTAGAGGACGACGCGACGGATGGGCAGGTTCGTGGCCATGAGCGATGGAACTCCAGGAAGTTGGGGACAGCCTGCGCTCCGGTGTATCAAGCCCGCCCAGGGGTCGCGCAATGCCGCGCTCAAGCCCCACGAGGTGTCGCCCGAATGCGAAAGCCCACCGCAACCTTCCTGTCACGTTCCGCGCTGATGTGCGCGGCGCTGGCGCTTGGCGCCGGCTGTGAGAGCACGAAGCCGCGCGCCGTGAGTCCCACTGACGGCGTGCCCGTGACGCAAGGCGGCGCGGCGGAGGCCCCCACCGGTACGGCCGCGCCGGAAGCTCCCACGTCGACGCAGGGGAAGTCCCCCTGGCATCGCGCCCGGGTGGGAGACCGGGTCGTCTATTCGTTCTCCGCGATTCGCACGCCGCCCCGCGAGGCGCAGGGTGGCTCGGCGGCGGCGGGGAAGCTGACCCTGGAGGTGGCGGCGGTGGAGGGCTCGCGCGTGTGGCTGACGCTCGACGTCGTCGATGACGCGGGCAGCGCGTTGACGCAGCCGAAGCTTGCGCGTCGGCTGGTGCTCCCCATGCGCGTGGATGCCTCCAGGCCGTTGGCGGTGGCGCGCGAGGGCACGGAGACGACCGAGCAACCCTCGGCCGCCGGCCGCACGTGGGAGGCGAAACGTTACCTGCGCGACAATCGTCCCGTGGATGGTCCGCTGGAGAACCGGCTGTACGCGGTGGACGCGGGGCCGCTGTACCTGACGAACGGACTGCTCGACGCGAGCACCACGCTGTCCGGCTTCGGCGGCGCGGGCAGCCATCAACTCACGCTGGTGTCGATGCGTCAGGGAGCGGAGGGCGCGGGCACGGCGCCGGACCTGGAGTGGCCGCTGGGTCCTGGTACGTGGTTCGACCGGGAGATGGAGGCGGATGGCACGAAGACGGTGCTGCGCACGTGTCAGTCGGCCGAGGCTGGCTTCGTGCTGCGCACGGAGGCGCCGGTGAATCCCGCGGTGGATGAGGCGCCGTGCCAGGACTTCTCGCAGGCGAGCGTGCAGCCACTGGAGGAGGTGCTGCTGTCGTTCATCTCGATGGGGCTGGAGCCCAAGCAGTGGCCGCCGGTCATCCCCAACGCGGCGCCCGCGGTGCGCGAGACGCTGGCGGTGGGCGCCAAGCGGGTGTCGGCCCTCCTGGTCGACTCCACGGAGGGACCGGCGAACGCGAAGCAGGTGCGGACGCAGGGGTTCGCCGCGGACCCGTGGGAGAAGACGCTGGGCGGGCTGGCGCACGAGGCGCGCTTCGAGCCGCTGTCCGACTTCACCTATCGCGTCTCGCCCAAGGGCAAGCGTGAGTCGCAGGGCGGCGCGAAGCTGACGGGCTTTGGTGCCTGGCAGCCGTGACGGCGCTCTACACGGTGGTCATCGAGGTGGAGCCCGGGGCCGAGGACGCGTGGAACCCGTGGCATGAGGGGACACATGTCCCCGAGGTGCTGCGGGAGCCCGGGTTCCTCGGCTGCCGCAAGTGGCGCGATACCGAGCCCGCGAAGGACGGGTGGGCCCGGTACGTGTGTCACTTCGAGCTGGCCGGTGAAGCGGACTTCCAACGCTACACGGTCAGCGACGCGGCGAAGCACCTGCGCGCGGAGTCACTGGCCCGCTTCGGGACGGTGACGCGGTATTCGCGGCAGGTGCTCACCGAGGTGAAGCGGTTCTGACGTGGGCGGCGCCCGCGAGGTGAACTCGCGGGCGTCGGCCGGTAGCTCCAGACACCCCGCCACCAGGCGCGCAGTGTCCTCTTTTGCCAATTCCTGCCCAGGGCTCATCGCTGTCCCTTGAGCCGCGAGCGTGGGAAGTACAATGCTTGCCAAGATGGCGCCTCCCTTCCTGGCAGACATCTACGAGGAGCACCTGGCCGAAGCAGCCTTCCGCTGGAGTCAGTGGGAGCGTGCCCTGGCGGCCCCGGACTACAATCTCGAGGAAACGGCGCGAGTGGAGGAGTTGCTGCTGGCGCACCTCGATGGGTTGGTATTGGGAGGCTCTCCCGTCGCCGATGAAGTACTGCGGCCGGCCCTGGATTCAGAGGAACCCCTGTACGGAGCATCTGCGCTGTGGGCCTTGCTCGAAGGCAACGTCAACTTCAGTGAAGCGGATGTGCTGGCGTTGTTGAGGACCTCCGCGCCTGAAAAGCTCGGCCCGCTAAAGCGGGTCCTGGAGTTGAGCGAGCAGCGCAGCGTGGACGATGCACTGTGCCCACTGCTGCAACCCCAAGCCACCGAGGCGCCACTCCAAGCACTGGCGCTCGACGTACAGGCCTTCCGTGGCGCGCTGCCCAAACAGTTGGCGCTGGACCTGCTCCAACACTCCGACCCTCGAGTCGTCGCCGCGGCACTCCGGGGGCTGTGTCCGCTGTCGGGTGATGTCGCCACCAGGGAGCTACCTCGGTTGCTTCTGGATGGTCACCCCGAGGTCCGTCAGGCCGCCATCGAGACTGGCATCATCTCAGGCTCGCGCATGGCATGGGCGCAGTGCCGCGCAGTCGCGGAGGAGCGCAAGGATGCCGGCCGCTGGGCATTGGTCCTGCTGGCTCAGAGCGGGGAGGAAGGGGACCTGCCGCGGGTCATCGAGTGCTCCAGAGTGGCGTCGCTGCGGGCCGACGCACTGCTGGCGCTGGGCTTCAGCGGACGGGTGCAGGCCGTGGAGGTCTGCCTGGAGTTGATGGCTCACGCTCCGCTGGCGGCCCTGGCTGGTGAAGCCTTCAGTGCCATCACGGGACTCCGTTTGGAGCAGCCCTATGTGCTGCTGCCGGAAGAACAAGACTTCTTGCCGCCCCTGGAGGAGGACCTGGCTCAAGAGCTGACGCTTCGTCCAGAAGATGCCTTGCCGGTGCCAGACGCGACGGCGGTGGCTGCCTGGTGGCGGGGAGCTCGCAAGGATTTCTCTCCAGGGACACGCTACCTGCGTGGGCGGGTTTTCAACACCGCGACGCTGCTGGAGGAACTCGAACAGGGTGTCATGCGAAGCAGGCCTGTCCATGCACTCAGCCTGGCCATCAGGACTCATGGGGGGCGGCGACTCCAGACTCGAGCTTTCACCCGAAGGCAGCGAGCCCAACTGCAAGAGGCTCGCGCCGCCCGGAGGGGCCATGCAGATCTCCCATAACACCACGGAGATGCAGGCCGGATTGTGTGTGGCCACGGACAAACATGCCCGCGCTCACTGCGTGGTGGTGGTCAAGGGCACGTTTGCCGCAGATGCGAGAGGCGAATTGAGGCTGTCGGAGGTGCAACGGCCTTTGGTGTATGCCGACGAGCATCAAGGCGATGCCGGGAGCACGAGCATTCGCCACGAGTGTGATTTTGCCCTCACAAAACCCCACTCGGAGGTGCTGGTGCATGGACATGCGGTCGCGCCAAAGGGCCGTCCGATAGAGCGCATGCTGGTGCGTCTCGAGCTTCCGGGGCGGCGAAAAGACCTGCTGGTGACAGGGGAGCGGCGCTGGGAGCGAGGCCTGCTGGGGCTGAGCGCCTCGCCGCCCAGGCCGTTCATCCGCATGCCCTTGGTGTACGAGCGCACTTTTGGCGGCGCTGACCACTCCCATCCGGACCCGAAGCACCAGGGGGCCGACCTGCGAAATCCCGTGGGGTGCGGATTTCGAAAGAACCCGCGTGCGGCGGATGCCGTCGGTACGCCACTGCCGAACCTTGAGCATCCGCAGCAGTCCCTCTCCAAGTGGGACGAGGCCCCGGTCCCAGTGGTGGGGATGGGCTCACTCGGGCGCGGATGGCAGCCGCGCATCGCGCATGCGGGCACGTATGACCAGCGCTGGCTCGATGAGGACTATCCCTTCCTGCCCAGGGATTTCGACACGCGCTATTTCCAATCCGCGCCCGAGGACCAGCAACTGCCTCGCTTGCGTGGCGGCGAGGTGCTGCGCTGCATGGGAATGACTGCAGCAGGGAGCTGGGGAGTGACGCTTCCGCGAATCGCGCTCCCTGTGACATTCCGCTTCCAGGACCGCTCGGCGCATGTCGAGCCCCAGATGGATACGGTGCTGTTGGACTGTGATGCCCAGGTCGTCACCGTGACGTGGAGAGCCTCCACTCCCCTGGGGAAGAAGCTGACTCAGCTCAAGGAAGTGTTCGTCGGGTCGTCTCCAACCAGGTGGGGTATCCGCCGAGTTGGTGCCGCAGATGCTGGCAAGGCTCCGAGAGGAGTACGGCTTGCGCCTCGATACCGTCCATTCTCGTGGCTTCCCCACAGGTGGGACCAGTGGCCTGCGAGCCTTGGCGGAGGCCCGCGCCCTGCTGGAGCGCGATGCCCACCTCCCAGGGTGTCTCGTGGCGAGCGTCGACTCTCTCGTCAATGCACCCGCCTTGGCCTGGCTGGCTCGGAATGGGCGTTTGAAGCGGCCTGGTCACTCGGATGGAGTGATTCCGGGGGAAGCCGCTGCGTGCGTCTTCGTGACGCGCAGACCCTTGGGGCAAGCCCCTTCCGTGGAGCTGGCCGGGTTGGGGTTCGCACAGGAGCATGCGACGCTCGATTCGGACGAGCCCCTTCGCGGTATTGGGGCAGCGCAGGCCAGCCGCCTGGCGCTGAGCGAGGCGGGACTCGACCTGAGCGAGGTCGACTTTCGTGTCGCGGACGCCTCGGGTGAGGGGTACGCATTCATGGAGGTGGCGCTGGCGTCGGCGCGGCTGTTGCGTGTACGCAAGGCGTCACTGCCACTGTGGCTGCCGGCGGAGTCGCTGGGAGAAACGGGGGCCGCGTCAGCCATCTTGGCGCTGGCTTTGGCCGTGGTGGGGATGCGTCGAGGCTATGCGCCAGGACGGCGGGCGCTCCTCAGTGTCACGAGCGATTCGGGAGACAGGGCAGCTGCCGTCCTGCGGACACGCGACGTAGAGGTGAGGGTCCGGCAATGAAGGAGGTCTATGCCAATGGCCATGAGATTGCCGCTCAGGCGGGCGGCGGGAAGGTGACGGCCGCCTTTCCGGATGTCTGCCTGAGTCCGCCCGCGCCACCGGCCGGACCGATTCCGGTGCCCTACCCCAACTCGTCCTTCTCCAAGGACATGAAGAACGGCAGCAAGTCCGTGATGATCGGCGGCAAGCCCGTGATGTTGCGCGACCAGTCCTACTACGCCACTTCGCCCTTAGGCGACGAGGCGGCCACGCGCAACTTCGGTGCAGGCGTCATCACGCATACGATAACGGGCAAGACCTACTTCAACTCCTGGTCGATGGATGTCCAGTTCGAGGGCAAGAACGTCCCCAGGCACGTCGACCTCACCACGTCCAACCATGGCAGCAACTCGAACGAGTCGGTGCCCATCCCGAACCTCTCCCAGAGTTCAGCGGCCAGCGGCGGTCAGGCCACCCGCGATGCCTGCCCATGTTGTGCTGGCCCGCTCCACGAGAACCAGAAGAACCCAGAGACTGGCGAGCCCTACGACACCATTCCAGAGGCTGATTTCTATCAGGGCATCGCCGGGCACTACATGAAGCGACGCTCGGAGATGCAGAAACTCCTGAATGAGTTGGCTGCCAGCAACAAGCCCCTGCCCGGGTGGGCCACCGAGCTCGCGAGCAACGACAAGAACCCCGCCTACCGAAGCCTGACAAAAAGCGACGTCATCATCGCCAAGGGGGGACGCCTTCGAGGAGGACTGTGACAGTCTGCGGCAGCTCCGGGAGAAGAATCCCAACTGCCCCAATGTGCATCAGCCGCCAGACCAGGGGTGCGGCGTCCACTTCAAGGTCAAGCACGCGGGCAAGGCCAGCGAAGCCCGCAAGAGGTTTACGGATGGCGTGCGCAAGCAGTCCATCAAGCAGTGGAAAGAGAAGGGGTTCGACATCAAGAACAGCGAACAGGTGAACCACAAGACGCCGCTGGATGCAGGCGGATGTCCCGTGTCCATGAACAACCTCGTCCCTGATTCGGTGCTCAAGGGAGATTGCAAGGGCATTGAGGACCTGCAGACGCGGCTGCAAAACAACATCCCGGACAACGCCAAGGATCGTGCCGCGCTCTTCGCGTGACTCCCATGCGCCCTGCCTACCTCCGCCGCACCTTCATCGAGATTGGAGATGGCCTGCACTTCTCCAGTCCTCCTCCGCCTCACGTGGCGGAGCTCCGCAACCTCTCCAGTCGGGACCCCTGGCAGGTCCTGCCTTGCGCGCTCGCCAACCTCCAGCAAGGGCGATTCGAGGTCGCGACCAGGCTCGTCCACCTGATGCATGAGTCCCAGGACGCCGAGGTCTGGGATGCATGCACGCTCATGTTGTCCTTTGCCGCGCCCTACTCGGTCCTCCTCCAGTGGTGGGTGGGTTCATTGAGAAGGCTGCTCGGCCCCGAGCGCAGTCCGCACATCCAGCGGTACTTCTGCGAGGTCCTTGCTCATTCCGCGCTCACGGGGGGCGTGCCTCTCTTGATTGAGATCTACAGGGGGCTGGAGGACCGAGACGTCAAGGCGCAGCTTGAGGTCTATCTCTCGCAACTGTTGGAGGAGCAGCCCGGCCCCATCTGGAAAGGTCCCCGAGAGGAGCTGAAGTCCAATGGGTTGCCGCCGCCCTTCGAGGAGTCCGAGCGGGCCTTCATGGACGCCGAGTACCTTGCCCGGGTCGAGCAGGTATACCAAGGACTGGTCGCCAGCGAGAGGTTGGGTCCACGAGATGCGCTCCTGGAAGGGCAGCGGCTGAGCATCCGGGACATCTGCCGGCGCCTGCTGGCGCGCCTGCGCTCGAATGAGTACCCGGATCGAGTCGAACTGGGTCGGATGTTCTTCGAGACCACCACGGGACTGGACTGTGGGGCCTTCTTCGACGAGTCAGGCCAACTGCAACGGCTCACCGCAGCGGCCATCGTCGAGGAATTCCTCGCTCGTGACGGAGCTGACACGTACGAGCGAGGGCATCGCTACTTCTTCGGGCACCGGATTCCGGAGTGAGTAGTTAGTTGGAGATGAGCGGAGAGCCGCCGCCACTCACGCGCAAAGCACGCGGAGCTGGCCGGGGCGCCTGCTCCCGGAACTCGGCGGGTAGCGCCAGACGCAGGTACACGTAGCCCCCGGGCTGGGCCTCCATCGGCGGAAAGCCCGGCACGTCCAGCGCGCGGAAGCCGAGGGACTCCATGAGCGGGAGAGACGTCCCGGGCCCCGCGCGCACGCAGGTCTCAAGGTGGCGCAGCCCGTCCAGTCTCACGCCCTGACGGATGAGCTCCGTCATCGTCCAGCGCCCCACGCCCTCCCGACGATACTCCGGCGCGATGGCGCAGCTCACCCGCGCGTAGCGCTCCTCCCGGCGGATGTTCGTGAGCGCCGCGAGCCCGATGATGCCCGAGCCCCGCTCCGCCACCGCGAACAACCGCGTGCCTTCCGCCGCGCTCCACCGGCCGGGAGGATTGCCTCCCGCCTCCGGTCGCAACCAGCCGAAGAACTCCTCGATGTCGGGCTCCTCCAACAACATCCGCGCTGCCCCCGACACAGCCGCCCCTGCCACTTCCATCGGAATGAGCTGTCGCTCACGCATGCTGACTTCCCCCCTTCGAGCACTCCCCGACTTCAAGGGGCATGCCAGAGGGCCGGTGCGGGGCGCGCCATGTGGCCCGCGCAGAGGGGACGCGTCGAGGCGTGACGCATCCGCGTGTCACCAGCACGCGAACATCAGGACCGTTCTAGGGGAAACCCCGCGAGTACCAAGGTGCACATCGTGGCCGTCGCGACACGGTGGCGCTCATGCGCAGCGCCAGGCTGGAGCATCCACGCGCCAGATTGGAGCACCCTGCACCACGATGGAGCCACGCACGCGCCGCTGCGTAACGGCGAGTGCATGTGCCGCTGCGTAACGGCGAGCGCACGTGCCGCTGCGTAACGGCACACGCAGGCGACGCCGCGTCACGGTGGACTCACGCGCCACGGCGACACGATGAAGCACTCACGTACCGCCGCGTCACGGTGCACTCACGCGCCGCGGCGGCACGGACCCTCCCCTACTCCGCGACAGAGAGCTTCACGTCGATGTTGCCGCGCGTGGCGCGCGAGTACGGGCACACCTCGTGCGCCGCGTGCATCAGCTTCTCCGCCTCGTCGCGGGGAATGCCCGGCAGGATGCCCTGGAGCTCCACCGCCAACCCGAACCCGCCGTCCGGCGTCTTGCCGATGGTGACATTCGCCGTGATGCCCACCTCGGGCCCCAGCTTCTTGCCACCCTTGCCCGCCACCAGCCGCAGCGCGCTCTCGAAGCAGGCCGAGTAGCCCGCCGCGAAGAGCTGCTCGGGGTTGGTCGCCGCGCCCCCCGCGCCCCCCAGCTCCTTGGGCATCGACAGCGACAGGTCGATGACCTTGTCCGACGACTGGACCTTGCCGTTGCGGCCTCCGTGGGTGGTGGCGTGGGCGGTGTACAGCGGCGAAATCGTGACGGGGGCCATGGTTCTCTCTCCTGGGATGCCAGCTCGGGTTCGATGAAGCGGAAACGACGCGTTCAGATAGCGGCGACACGGGACGGCGGGAGCCACTTCGCCGCGACTTCCGGCCCGCTCCGTTCAGCCCCCAACAACCGGGCCACCCCGTCTCCGACGGGCACCGCGTCCCGCGCCATGTCCTATGATTAGGGCTCAATTAAATTGCGCGCAATCAAATCGAACCCAAAAAAAGTCCCCGGGCCGCGAAGCTGGCGGCGACCGGGGACTCTTGACTCACCCTCTCGAGTGAGACGCGCGGAGGCTCAGCGCTCGGCGACCGTCGTGGGCGGCGTGGCGACGAACTCCTTGGCGGCCTTCACCGCGGCGGCGATATCCAGCTTGCCGCCGGTGCTCACCTTGCCCTTGAGGTCCGGGTCGACCTCCACCGTCTTCACCAGCAAGTCCCTCACCTGCGCGGCCGTCAGGTCCGGGTTCGCGGCGAACATCAGGGCCGCGGTGGCCGCCACCGTCGGGGTGGCCATGGAGGTGCCGCTCATCTTCTCCCAGTCGCCGCCGGGCACGGTGCTCAGCACGTCCTCGCCCACGGCGGCCAGCTCCACCACCTTGTCGCCGTGCGAGGAGAAGCGCGCCAGCTTGTCGTTGTTGCGGTCCATGGACGCCACGGTGATGACGTTGGGCAGGTCCAGGTTGGCGGGCATGTCCGCCACGTTGTTCATGTTGCTGCCGTTGCCGTTGGCCGTCGCCGCGACGAGCAGGATGTCCGCGTCCGCCAGCTTCTGCACCGCCGCCGTCCAGCGCTTCTGCGAGGCCGCGTCGCGGTACTCATCACCGAAGCTGGCGTTGAGGGCCCGGATGTTGGCGCCGTGGTTCTGCTTCATGTTCACGATGTAGTCCACGCCGCGCTCGAAGTTGGTGAGCAGGTCCGCCCCGTCATACAGGCCGCCAATGCTCATCACCTTCGCCTTGCCAGCGGCGATGCCCGTGTTGCCCTGGCCGTTGTCCTCGGCGGCGATGATGCCGGCCACGTGCGTGCCGTGGTCCGTCCCGTCCCCCTTCATCACGTCGCCGCTGTTGAAGCCGACGTTGTAGCCGTGGATGTCGTCCTTCACGCCGTTGCCGTCGTTGTCGATTCCGTCGCCGGCAATCTCGTTCGGGTTGGTCCACATGGCGCTGTCCAGGTCGGCGTGCTTGAAGTCCACGCCGCCGTCGAACACCGCGACAATCGGCTCACCCGTGGGCTTCGGGGGCTTGGGGGGCTCCACCGGGCCCGCCGTCTTGCCAGCGACCTCCAGGCCCCAGTTCTTCAGCGTGCCCGTGTCAGCGCGCGCCTTGTCCTCCACGGACAGCGTCCACGTTCCCTTGGCCGACTCGCCCTTGAAGGCGGTGCTCAGGTCGAACGTGCCCTTCACGTCGTCCGCGCTGCCACCCTGGCGGTCCGACACCGTCGCCGTCTTGCCGGACGGGCTGGTCAGCTTCACCACCAGGTCGCCCTTGTACGTGTGCGCCAGGTCCAGGTTCAGCTTCAGCGAGTCCAGCGCCACGTCCTGGTCGAAGCTGACCGTGGACGTCACCGTCTGGAGGTCCTTCACCGCCGCGTTCGGCGTGGCGGAGGCCGTCAGCGTGACGGGCGTGGACACCTCGCGGCCGGCGAGGGCGAGCTTGCCGGGGCCGAAGGCGAAGGCCGTGGCCGGCAGCACCGGGGCGCTCGGGTCCGGACGGTGGCCCGTGGGACGGTCCACGAAGTTGGTGGGACGCGCCCCCGTCTTCCCGGAGTCGAAGCCGTCAGTGCCGTTCTTCCCGGGCCGGGCCACCACGCGGGACTCGGTCGTCGCGGGCGTCTCCGGGCGGGTGGCCTCGCCGGTACGGGTGATGGGCGACGGGAGCGACGTGGGCTTGCGGGTGACGGTCATGGTGGGCTCCGTGGGGGATCGGAATCGAACGGCCTGTCACCCATTGTCGCACCCCGTCAGATGCAGTTTCCTCGGAACTGCTTTTTCCACTATCGGTGAAACCCTTCAGGAACATGGGGGCGTGGTAGAGGGCGGCCCCTGGGCCAGGGTCGGAAGGCCGGCCCGAGCGAGGACGGGAGCGGAGGATGCCGAGGACCATCGTCGCCACGCGTTATGTGACGCCCTTGCGCGAGGGGGGCTCGCTGCCCGCCATCGTCGAGGCGGACGACGCGGGGTTGTACGTCGTGAAGTTCCGGGGTGCCGGACAGGGCGCCAAGGCGCTCATCGCGGAGTTCATCGCCGCGGAGCTGGCGAAGGCGGCGGGCCTGCGCGTGCCGGAGATGGTGCTGGTGGACCTGGACCCGGCGCTGGGCCGCAACGAGCCGGACAGCGAGATTCGGGAGCTGCTCAAGGCGAGCGCGGGGCTGAACCTGGCGCTGGACTACCTGCCGGGCTCGGTGACGTTCGACCCGGTGGCGGGCCCGGCGCCGGACCCGGCCGTGGCCTCCGGGCTCGTCGCGTTCGACGCGTTCATCACCAACGTGGACCGCACGCCGAAGAACCCCAACCTCCTGTGCTGGCACCGGGAGCTGTGGCTCATCGACCACGGCGCCTCGCTCTACTTCCACCACGCGTGGGTGGATTGGGAGGAGCGCAGCCAGAGCCGCTTCGCCCCCATCAAGGACCATGTGCTGCTGCCGTGGGCGACCGCGCTGCCTGAAGCCCACGCCACCCTGAAGGCCCGCCTCACCCGCGAGCTGATGGAGGCCATCGTCGCCGGAATCCCCGAGGGCTGGCTCCAGGCCGCCGAGTCCCCCTTCCCCACCGTGGACGCGCACCGCGCGGGCTATGTCACCTGGCTGAGCAAGCGCATCGAGGCCCTGCCGGCCTTCATCGAGGAGGCGACGCGTGCCCGCGCACAGCTCGTTTGACTACGCCATCATCCGCGTCGTTCCTCGCGTGGAGCGCGGAGAGTTCATCAACGTGGGCGTCGTCCTCTTCTGCACCACGCAGCGCTTCCTCGGCGCCCGCGTGGAGCTGGACGAGGCGCGCTTGAGGGCGCTCGCGCCCGACATGGACGTGGACACCGTGCGCTGCCACCTGGACAGCTTCCGCCGCGTCTGCGAGGGCGGCAAACACGCGGGCCCCATCGGCCAGCTCCCGCAGAAGGAGCGCTGGCACTGGCTGGTGGCTCCGCGCAGCACCATCCTCCAGACGGGGCCGGTGCACTCGGGACTCAGCCAGGAGCCGCAGCAGGCCCTGGAGCACCTGCTGGACACCATGGTGCGCGTGAAGCGCGCGCCGTGACACGCGCGACCCGGGCGCCTACTTCACGCGGCGCCCGGTGAACTGGACCTTGGAGGTGCACTCCTCCAGGTCCACCGCGTCGGTTCCGGCGCCCGTGTAGGTCGTGCGGCGCACGTCGATGAAGCCCTCGATGGTGTCGTCCTCCAGCGAGTCGTTGGCGATGTAGAAGCGCACCACGTAGTTCACCGACGTCGCCTCCTCGCCCTCCAATGGACGGGTGAAGATGTCGATGTATTGGAATGGCCCGCTGTCGGAGGTCGTCCCGCCGAGGACATCCGGCCCGCCATCATCGTCGAGGGTGGCACGGTCTCCTCCCGGCAGGGTGAATTCGAAGTCGGGCACCTCCAGGCTCGTGGCGCCGAATCGCTCCGCGCGCACAATCCAGCGTTGCTGGAGGGCCAGCCCCGAGGGTCCCCCGGTGCCCGGCACCGGCTCGGGGTCCTCCAGCGTCTTGTCGATGCACACGTAGGGGACGGCCTCGGCCTGGGCCTGGTCCAGCGTGATGTCGTACTGCTCCTGCTCGAACGAGTCGCAGCCGGTCAGCACCAGCGCCAGCGACAAGCCCCACGTCCCCACGGCCTTGAACATCGATGGTCCTCCTGGAGGGATGCCCCACGTCGCCCGTGCCGGCCCTGCGCGCGTGGGATGTCCGCCGCCTTGTCGGGCAGGCGGGCGCCTTCATCGTTCCGGGGGACAGGAAAGCACGACCTCGGGCGGCGGGGAATTCACACGGGGCGCGGGCCGAAAGGTCGACTGTCTGACGGGAGGCCCACCAGCGAGGAATGGGGGGCGCGAACGCCAGGATGTGAGTACCTTCTTCCTGTGCCCGGGACGGGCACGGACCCGCGTATGCCCGACTCCTCGTTGCGAATCGTCACGTACAACGTCCGCTATTTCGGGCACATGCTCCGGGGCCTGGCGAGCACCATGGGGCCCAAGCGCCGCGTGGCCGCCGCGCTCGCGGCGCTGGAGCCGCTGCCGGACGTCGTGTGCCTCCAGGAGGTGGAGACGACGTCGTTGCGCAGCACCATCGCCCACCGGCCCAAGCTGCCCGGTGAGACGCAGTTGATGGCCTTCATGGGGCGCATGGAGGAGATCTTCACCGCCCAGGGCCGGGAGATGCCCTACGAGGCGTTCTACTTCCGCGCGCACCACTACAAGCTGGGCGAGGTGTCCATCTACACCACGGGGCTCGCGGTGCTCGTCAACAAGCGCACCCTCCAGGTGGACAAGCACAACGTGGACGCCCCCCAGTCCATCACCCACCACCACGTGCAGCGCCTCAAGGACCGCAAGCAGAGCCGCATCTGCGCGCACATGCGCCTGCTGCGACGCGAGGACAACCGCCCCTTCCACGTCTTCAACACGCACTTGAGCCTGCCCACGCCCTTCGCCCGGGAGTTCTGGTCCACCAAGGACAAGATGGGCTGCGGCGTCAACCAGCTCCACGAGGCGCGCAAGCTGGCGGACTTCGTGGGCACCCTCTCCGCCAACGAGCCCTTCGTCGTCTGCGGGGACTTCAACTCGCCGCCGGCCACGCCCGTGTTCCGCTACCTCACCGGCGACGTCCGCCTCACCTGCGCCCAGGCCGCCGTCGGGCAGATTGACCCCACCGTGTCACGGGGCTTTCCCACCGCGGGCTTCATGCACATGCGCATGCACCTGGACCACATGTTCTCAGGGGGCGGCGTGCGCTGGCTGGACACCCACGAGACGAGCCCCTTCGGGGACCTCAAGAGCCGCTTCCACGGGCTGTCGGACCACATGCCCATCGTCGCGCGCTTCGCACTGGAGTCCGCGCCCGCCATCCTCGCCCTACCAGGCGCGCCCGCGGCCGACGTGGGCTGACGCGCGCGCTCACCGGTCGGACTTCAGCTCGACCTCCACCTCTTCCCACGCCGCCAGGATTTCGCGCGTGCGGCGTTCCGCCAGCTCCTGGAACTCCGGCGCCAGGTGGGAGACCTTGTCCGGGTGGTACCCGGCGATGAGCGCGCGGAACGCCTTGCGCGCCTCGTCCAACGTCATGTCCCGCGCGAGCCCCAGCACCGCCCAGGCGTCCTTCCGCGCCGGCTCGCGCGGCGGCGGGGCCCGGGTGCCGCGAGGCGGCGTCGCCTCCGAGTCCGTCGCGTGCGCCTCTCGCGGGTCATGACCCGATGCATCATCCCAGGGCTTCGACGACTCCGAGGCGGAGGTCCGCTCGGGCCTGACGCGCCGGCTGCCTGCGCTCCCCGCGCGCTGGCGCCAGCCTCCCTCGTCCGGTGGGGGGCCTGACGCGTCGGAGTCGACGGGGGCTCCGGTGCTCGCCGGGCGTCGGGGAGACCGGGGGGCGCGCTCCGGACGCTTCGTGCCGGGCTTCCTCGCCGGGTCCGGCGGAGGGACTCGCGAGGTGAGCTGGCTGAGCGCGTCCTCCAGGAACCACAAGTCGTTCGCGGGCAGGCCGTGCTTGCGCACCACGGTGCGCGGCCGTCCGTCCTCCAGCAGGAGATAGCCACTGGTGACGGCGTACGCGTCGTCCCGACTCTCCGGGTAGAGCCGGTCGCCCAAATCTCCCAGGGGGTCCCTCCACATGCCGTCCGCCGTGCCCTCGTCGGCCACGAGCACCTGCGTCAAGACGCGGCCGTGGAGGAACTCCAGGGTGGCGAAGGGCTCGCGCGCCTCCGGGGAGCGCATGGCCGGACCATGACGCACCCCGGTGACGAGCAACAGTCCTCGCGTCCCATCCACATGGGCGAAGAGCTGCTCGCGCACCTGCTTGTCTGAGAAGAAGAGAACGAACTGCACGGTGGACAACGTAGTCCGAAGCGCCCCCTCCCGGCAGGCGATACGTCCGGTGTCCTCGCGAGAGGGTGCAGGGTGGAACAGTGCGACGAAACACCGTCTCGACGGTGGCTCGCGCTTGGGAAAGAGTCGGGCTGCTTATGCGCTGCTGCCACCGTCACTCCTCCGAGCCCGCCCTCCCCCAGTCC
>NZ_JABXEM010000114.1:0-32410 GCF_013372595.1 Myxococcus sp. AM011 | reverse complement strand
GGGCGGGGGGCTGTGTTAGGCCGCCCCTCCCCGTTGGCCTGCCCAGGAGACAGGAGAAGCGAATGGCCCGTCGCCACGTCCGCGTCGTCGGTGCGATGCTCGAGAACGAGCAGGGACGCTACCTCATCACCCAGCGCCCCCCCACCGCGTCACTGCCCCTGCTGTGGGAGTTCCCCGGCGGCCGAGTGGAGGAGGGCGAGAGCGACTCCGTGGCCCTCGCCCGGGAGATCGCCGAGGAGATGGGCGTGGCCGTCGAGGTGCTCGACCAGGTCATGCACACCCGCCACGAGTATCCCACCTACGACATCGACTTCCGGGTGTTCCGCTGCCAGCTGGCGGAGTCGGAACACCACATCCGCCACCTGCGTGTGCATGACCACCGCTGGGTGACGCTGGAGGAGATGTCGCAGTACCGCTTCCCCGACGCCGACGCGAAGACGCTGGCGAAGCTGTTGGACCTGGACGCCTGACATGGCGCCCCGCCGGACCTGGGCCCTGCTGCTGGGCATGGGGCTGTTCGCCTGCTCGAGCCCCAAGCCGGTTCCGTCCGAGTCGGACGTCCCTGACGCCGGCTCGCAGGTGCCCGCAATCGGTCTCCCCGGCTGTGTCACCTACGGCGTCCCCCGGCAGACGGGCGTGGTGCCGGAGCAACTGCCGGAGCTGTCCGGACTGGCCGCCAGCGTCCGCCATCCGGGCGTGTTCTGGACGCACAACGACTCCGGCAACGATTTCGAGGCGTTCGCCATCGACGAGACGGGCGCGGTGCGGGCCCGGCTGAAGCTCACCGGCGCCGAGCCCCGGGACGTCGAGGACGTGGCGGTGGGGCCGTGTGCGCCGGGGGAGGCCCGCACGTGTGTCTTCCTGGCCGACATCGGCGACAACTTCGAGCTGCGGGAGCAGGTGCGGCTGTTCCGGTTCCCGGAGCCGGAGACGCTCGCGGATGCCTCCGTACCGGTGGAGCCGATGCCGTTCACCTACCCGGACGGCTCGCATGACGCGGAGGCGCTGGTGATGGACGCGCGCTCCGGGCGGCTGGGCGTGCTCACCAAGACGCGCCGCTCGCTGGGTGACTTGTACGCGCTGGACGGCCTCAAGCCCGGCACCGTCATCCAGGCGACGAAGCTGGGCACGCTGGAGGCGCCGCAAGGATTGGACAGGCTCTCCACGGCCGCGTCGCTCCATCCCTCCGGCCAGCGCCTGCTGGTGCGCACCTACTCGCGAGTGTGGGAGTTGCGACAGTCGGGGGCGGCGGACCTGGAGTCGTTGTTGAAGGGCTCGCTCGTCGCCGTGCCGGCCGGAAGCCAGGCGCAGGCGGAGGCGGTGGCGTACTTCGCGGACGGCCAGGGGTATCTGCTGGGCACGGAGTTCACCGGTCAACCCTTGTGGCGGGTGGGTTGTCGCTGATCTCGCGACTCCTCAGTCGAGACGTGGCGTGAACCCGCGCCAGCGGGTTGACGGTCGGGCGGAGGTGAACATCTTTGCCCGGCTGAGCGTGACGCCATCCGGGCAAGGGGCCCGAATGAGCGGGGAGGGGGAGGGCGAGCGTGCCGACGATGAAGCCACAGGAGCTCCCGCCGGGTATGGGCCCGCGGGGAAAGAAGTCCGAGAAGCCAGGGACGCCGGGCAAGGGATTCAAGTTCGGCTCGCCGCTGGGCTACATCCTGCTGCTCGTCCTGGGCTTCCTACTCTTCCGGAACGTCTTCCAGGACGCGGGCGTCCGCCGGGTGAGCTACAGCCAGTTCCGTGACGCGGTGGAGTCCGGCAACTTCAGCCGGGTCCAGATTTCAAACGAGTGGGTGAAGGGTTTCCTCAAGGACACCGCGCAGCCGCCGCCGCCCGCGCAGGGGGAGCGTCCGTTGCGAGGCGAGCCCAGCGCGCTGCCGTGGATGGCGTACCGGGTCCAGGGCGACGAGTCGCTCGTCCCTCTGCTGGAGCAGAAGGGCGTCCAGTTCGAGGCGGTGCCGCAGTCGGGACTCGGGGAGGCCTTGTGGATCTGGCTGTTGCCCCTGGGTCTGTTCTTCCTCTTCTGGAGCTTCATGATGCGGCGGGTGGCCGGAGGCATGGGCCAGGGCCCGCAGAGCGTCATGAGCTTCGGGAAGACGCGCGCCAAGGTGCAAGCCGAGGCCGACACCGGCGTGGGCTTCAAGGACGTGGCCGGCGTGGACGAGGCGGTGGAGGAGCTCAAGGAGATCGTCGAGTTCCTCAAGACACCGGAGAAGTTCCGCCGCCTGGGCGGGCGCATCCCCAAGGGCGTGTTGCTGGTGGGGCCTCCGGGCACGGGCAAGACGCTGCTGGCGCGAGCGGTGGCGGGTGAAGCGGGCGTGCCCTTCTTCAGCCTCTCCGGCTCGGAGTTCGTGGAGATGTTCGTCGGCGTGGGCGCGGCCCGCGTGCGCGACCTGTTCGCCCAGGCCACGGCCAAGGCGCCCTGCATCATCTTCATCGACGAGCTGGACGCCATCGGCAAGAGCCGCAACTCGGGCGTCGCGGGCGGACATGACGAGCGCGAGCAGACGCTCAACCAGCTGTTGGCGGAGATGGACGGGTTCGACAGCCGCGCGGGCCTCATCATCCTGGCGGCGACCAACCGTCCGGAGATTCTGGACAGCGCGCTGATGCGGCCGGGCCGGTTCGACCGTCAGGTGCTGGTGGACCGTCCGGACAAGCGCGGCCGGGAGATGGTGCTGGAGATTCACGCCCGCGGCGTGAAGCTGGGTCCGGACGTGGACCTGAGGACCATCGCCTCGCGCACGCCGGGCTTCGCGGGCGCGGACCTGGCCAACGTGGTGAACGAGGCGGCGCTGCTCGCGGCCCGACGCAACCGCGACGCGGTGATGCGGGCGGACTTCGAGGAGGCGATTGAGCGCGTCGTCGCCGGCCTGGAGAAGAAGAACCGCCGGATGAACGAGCGCGAGAAGGAGATTGTCGCGCACCACGAGGCGGGCCACGCGGTGGTGGGCTGGATGCTGCCTCACGCCGAGCGGGTGACGAAGGTCTCCATCATTCCTCGCGGCCTCGCGGCGCTCGGCTACACGATGTCGATGCCCCTGGAGGACCGCTACCTCATGTCGCTCGACGAGCTGCGCGACAAGATGGCGGGGATGATGGGCGGGCGCGCCTCGGAGGAGATCTTCATCGGAGAGATCTCCACCGGTGCCTCCAATGACATCCGTCAGGCCACGGAAGTGGCGCGGCTGATGGTGCGTGACTACGGCATGAGCACGCTGGGCCCCGTGGCCCTGAGCGCCGACCATGGCCCCAACTTCCTGCGCTCCGCGGGCATCCCCGAATCGCGCACGTACTCCGAGCAGACGGCGCGGATGATCGACGAGGAGGTCCGCAAGCTGGTGAGCGAGGCGCTCGACCGGGCCCGCGAGGTGCTCACCCATCACCGGGACAAGGTGGAGGCCCTCGCCGCGCGGCTGCTCGCCGTGGAGGTGGTGGAGGAGGACACGATGACGGGCATCCTCGGTCCCAAGGTGCTGGCCCAGCGAGGGCTCCTGCACCCCGAGGCCCGCCAGGTCATCTCCGCGCACCCGGTGGACACCAACACCGATGAGCAGCCGCCGCCGACCCAGCACGCGCACAAGCCCCTGGACTCATGACGGACGGCTGAACGCCTGCTCTCCGGCCTGACCCTCGCCCCCCGCCACCGCACATTCCTGCGGTGTCCGGGGGGCGAAATTATCTTGAGACCTAAAGGAGGCGACGCCGTGGAGAACAGGATCGGCAAGAGCTACGTGGCCCGGAAGGCTCTCTTCGCGAAGGGGCTCAAGGAGGGGCGGCTCACGGTTCAGGAAATCGAGGAGGCACTGCCGGCGGGGACTTTGACGGCGGCGGAGCGCTGGCTCCTCTACTACTCGCTGCGGGCCGCTCAGGTGGAGATCATCGACGAGGTGACGGGGCAGATCGACCATGGGTTCATGGCCGAGACCCCGGCGCCGCAGGAGCATTAGCCTGCTCCCCTCGCGTTGACACGCACTCGCGCGCGGTTAGGTTGCGACCAGCAAAGCCTACCCGCGCACGAGCGCCTTCACACCTCGACTTCAGGTTCGACATGTCCGGCAACTCCCACACCGACGCAACCCAGGAAGCCCAGCACGCCAACGGCGGAGGTCCGCCGGGCCAGGACGCCGGAGAGGCCGCCGGTGCCCGCTCCGAGGAAGCCGAGGCTCGGGCCCCCGCCGATGACGTGGTGTCCGAGGCCGCCGACGCGGAGAAGGAGCGCCTGCGCGCGGACCTGGAGGCCTCCCGCCGACGGGTGGACGAACTGGCGCGCGCCTACCAGGCGGTGAACAAGGACCGCGAGGAGTTCAAGCAGCGGCTCACCCGCGAGCGCGAGCGGATGATGGACGTGGAGCGCGGCAACGTGGCCGTGTCCCTCCTGGAGGCCATCGACGACCTGGACCGCGCGCTCTCCATGAGCGGCCAGGACGCCTCGTCGCTCGCCCAGGGCGTGCGGATGATCCGCGACTCGCTCCTGGCGAAGGCCCAGGGCATGGGAATCGAACGCGTCACCGTGGTGGGCCAGCCGTATGACCCCAACGTGGCGGAAGCCACGGACATGGAAATCACCACCTCCCCGGACGAGGACCAGAAGGTGGTGGCGGAGTTCCGGGCGGCCTACCGGCTGAAGGACAGGGTCATCCGCCCGGCCCGGGTGAAGGTGGCCAAGTACGTGGCCCCCGCCCAGGCGTGACGGCTGGCGGCTCGAAAAACGTGGAAGACGGTGGGGACCTGGGTTGTTCCCGCCGTTCGCCATGCGACGCCGTATAAGCTGCCGCTCCGTGTCCGCTCGATTGCTGTCCGTTCTCCTCGTCCTGGCGGTGTCTCCCCTGACGGCGTTCGCCGCGGAGGAGGGACCGGTGGGCCCTTGGCTCCAGGCTCGCCTGCGTGAGCACGCCTCCTGGTTCACCTATCAGGGCAATGGCGAGGGCCGCGCGGGTGCCATGGGGCTGTGGCGCGAGCGCCCGGCCGGTGAGCCGGGTCTCCCCAACTTCGTGCCGCCCACGTCGCTGGCGCCGCTGATTCGCGCGGTGGAGGCGGGCGTCGTCAACATCACCACGGTGAGCCCCCGGGAGAGCGGGCTGACGGGGATGAAGCGCTCCACCGGCTCGGGCTTCGTGCTGACGGCGGACGGGCTCGTCGTCACCAACAGCCACGTGGTGTCCGGGGCGAGCAAGATCGCCGTCCGCCTGTCGGATGGCCGCGAGTTCTCCGCGGAAGTCGTCGGCCGGGACGCGTCCACGGACGTGGCGCTCCTGCGCCTGAGCGGCTCCGACATGGGGGACCTGCCAGCCCTGTACCTGGGGGACTCGGACCGCCTGGAGGTGGGGGACTGGGTGGTGGCCATCGGCAACCCCTTCGGGTTGGACCACTCGGTGGCGCACGGCATGATTTCCGCCAAGGAGCGCGTGCTGGGCGTGGGCCAGTTCGACGACTTCATCCAGACGGACGCGCTCATCAACCCGGGCAACTCCGGCGGCCCGCTCTTCAACATGAAGGGCGAAGTCGTCGGGGTGAACACGGCCATCATCAGCCAGGGGCAGGGCATCGGCTTCGCGGTGCCCATCAACCTGGTGAAGGACCTGCTCCCCAACCTGCGGGAGAACGGGAAGCTGGAGCGCGGCTGGCTGGGCGTGGTCGTCAACGATGACCGGGAGAACGGCGAGCGTCGCGCGCCCATGGTGAAGGACGTCTACCGGGGCAGCCCGGCGCACATCGCGGGCATCCGCGCGGGGGACAGGCTGGTGGCGGTGAACGGGCGGACCATCGGCTCCTACCTCCAGTTGCTTCGCAAGGTGGCGCTGCTGGCACCGGGCACGGAGGCGAAGCTGACGCTGCTTCGCTCCGGGGCCCGGCAGGAGGAGGTGTCCGTGCGGCTGGTGGAGCGCCCCGCGCAGGAGGCGACGGAGGGCCTGGTCCAACGCACCTCCAGCGACGAGGACCTGGGGCTGGCGCTGCGCGATTTGACGCCGGACGTGGCCGCGCCGCTGGGGCAGGAGGCGTGGGCGGGGGCGCTCGTGTCGGCGGTGACGCCGCGCAGCCCCGCGGACGAGGCGGGCCTTCGCGTGGGTGACGTGGTGACGGAGGTCAACCGCAAGCGGGTGAAGGACGCGGCCGGCGTGCGCGCGGCGCTGTCCAAGGGCAGCTCCGGGGCCAGCATCCTGCTGCGGGTGAAGCGGGGCGACTCCCTCCAGTACGTGGCCATCGCCCGCTAGAGGGAGTCTTGACGCGCGGGCCTAGCGGCTCGCGTTGGCGTCCTTGCCGTTGAGCCACAGGCCGAGCTGCGTGCCGGTGCGGCCCTCGGTGACGATGAGCCCGTCGATGCGGGCCGTCACGCCGAAGTTCTTCCCGCCGCCCTTCTTCGGCAGCGACCACACGCCCTGCGGCGTGAAGACGACCTGGGCGCGCACCCCGCGCATGGAGAACATGCGGGAGAAGATCTGGCCGTTCCACCCGTCCGGCAGCATCCCGGTGACGGTGAGGTAGGGCAGCACGGGGTTGCCATTGCCATCCGACTTCTTCGGGGCGCCGTGAGTCATGGCGTAGCGGCCCCCCGGGAAGAACGGGGTGATGTTGATGGTGTACTCGCCCGTGACCGGGGAGTACGGGCCCGGCGACAGCATGCCGGCGTCGTCCTCCACGACAATCATGTAGAGCTGCTTGCCCTGGTACTTCTTGCGGAACGCCTCCGCGTCGGACTTGCACTTCGCGTCCACCAGCGCCCCTTCACACGCGCCGATGTACTTCTCCAGGAAGGCCCCCAGGCCGCCCAGGGGCTCCGAGTCGTCGCGCAGCTTGGCGAAGCGCGCGTCCACGTCGGCCAGGGCCAGGGTGGGCAGGAGGAGGGCGGCGACGGCGACCAGAAGGCGGCTCAAGGCGAGGAACTCCAGGGCTTGGGGGAGGCTGGATGGTGCCATGTCCCGGAAAATCCTGGGGATGCCTTCTCGTAGGTGGGTGGGGGTGGATGTAGGTAAATAAATTGCCTACATATGGCTACCATGTAGGGTGTGCCTGTCACCACCTGTTGCCGGGAGGCACCCCCAGTGTTCGAGCGTCCCCAAGAGCGTCGTACCCACCTGCGCTTCGACAAGGTCTTCACCGTCTACCTCACCACCCAGGACGGGATGATGAGGGGCGTCGGTCGCAACATCAGCGCTCGCGGGATGTTCGTGGAAGTCCGGGATCAGGTCGGGCTCGGAGAAAAGCTGAAGGTGACGTTCGCCGGCGAGGACGGCACGGAGATGACCTGCCTGTGCGAGGTCCGCTACCAGGTGGCGCTGGCGTTTGGCCGCAAGGACGGGCGCGAGGGCAGCAGCCGCGGGGTGGGCCTGCGAATCGTTGCGTACGAGACGCACGACGACGCGCCCCTGCTCCTGGTGGACCGCGAGCGGGTGATGCACTGAGGTTTCGAGTGGGGGCCCGGAAGGGCCCGGGTGGCCCGACGCTCCCGTGACTGGGGGCCGCGACGGCCGTCTTCCGAGGCACCCACCACGCATGACAAGGGCACGGTCCTCGGAAAGTGAGGAGCCGTGCCCTTGGTGTTTCAGGGGCGCAGGTGCGCTGAGGCCTACTGGGAGAAACCCTCGAGGAGGTAGTGGGCCTCGATGCGCTTGAGCGCGAGGATCATCGCGGCGCAGCGGGTGTCCACGGGCTCGCCGGCGCAGTAGCCGCGGCTGTCGTGCATGTCCGTCTTGCGCGGCGTGTTGCGGGAGATGTCGCGGATGATGCGGTAGTTGCGCTTCATCGCGCGCTCCAGGCGCTGGTCGACCTCGGCCTCGCTCCAGCGCTCCATGCGCTTGTTCTGGATCCACTCGTAGTAGCTCACCGTCACGCCGCCGGCGTTGGCGATGATGTCCGGAATCATCTCGATGCCGCGCTTCTGGAGGACGCGGTCGGCTTCCGGGGTGGTGGGGCCGTTGGCGCCCTCGGCGATGAGCTTGACCTTGAGGCGCTCGGCGATGTCGGCGGTGATTTCGCCACCCAGCGCGGCGGGCAGGAGGATGTCGGCCTGCACGTCCCAGAGGTCCTTCTTCTCGATCTTCTGGGCGCCGGGGAAGCCCAGCACGCTGCGCTTGAGGTTCTTCGGGTCCTGGACGTAGGCGGCCAGGGCCTGCACGTCGATGCCGTCACCGTTGTAGATGGTGCCGTCGGAGTCGTTGACGGCCAGGAGGCGCGCGCCCATGCCGCCCAGGATGATGGCGGCGTGGCTGCCCACGTTGCCGAAGCCCTGGAGGACGAACGTCTTTCCCTTCACGCTCTCGCCGCGGTCCGCGTAGTAGTCCTCGATGCAGAACGCGACGCCCTGACCGGTGGCCTTGCCGCGGCCCTCGGAGCCGCCGATGCGCACGTCCTTGCCGGTGACGATGCCGCGCAGGTTGTGGCGCTCGCGCTCACCGTCGGAGAACTGGCGGTACAGCAGGGCCATGATCTCCGGGTTGGTGCCCACGTCGGGGGCGGGGATGTCGATGTTCGGCCCGATGAGGCTCTTGAGCCGGTACATGAAGCGCAGGGTGATGGCCTCCAGCTCCTCGCGGCCGTACTCGCGCGGGTCGATCTGGATGCCGCCCTTGCCGCCGCCGAACGGGACTTCCGCGATGGCCGTCTTCCAGGTCATCTCCGCGGCCAGGGCCTTGAAGAGGTCCAGGGACACCTCGCGGTGGTAGCGCAGGCCGCCCTTGTAGGGGCCACGGGCCTGGTTGTGCTGGACGCGGTAGGCCTTGAAGCGCTGGGACTCACCGGGGACGAGCTGGTAGACCTTGCCGTCCGGCAGGCGCAGGTGGCCCTGGCGGATGGCGACGTCGGAGCCCAGGAGGGCGCGGCCGTTGAGGATGATGCTGCCGTTGGCGAGCAGCTCCAGGCCTTCCTTGTTGCGCACCTGCGTCTCGGGCAGGTCGGCGAACGTCTTGGCCCGCTCCGGGATGAGGGGGACGAGGCGATCCTTCAGCTTCGCCGTGACGTAGAAGATGTGCTCGTAGTCGGGCTCTTCCAGCTCCAGGCGGACGCGCTTGTCCAGCTTGATGAGGTCCGCCGCCCGATGGAAGATCTCCATCGCCTCCGTGTAGACGGTGCGCTTCGGCGTGGGCGCCGGGGCGCGCATGAAGTTCTCTTCGCTGGCCATGGTGAAAGTGGCTCCTTGTGGTCCCAGCCACAGGGGGCCGGGGACGCGGGGATAGCGGCGCCCTTATGCGCATATGCGAAACAGGGGGTCAACCGCCGAGGCGCCCCCTGGCCATCCCGAAAAGCGGAGCGATGACGGGGACTTATGGCAACGCGCTGTGTCACCAGGGGCGGATGCACCGTGTCATGGCTGTCACGGTGACGGGGCCGTTCGTTGGTGTTCGAAGCAGGGTGTCCGAAACCAAAAAGAGGGGGCACATCATTTCTCCTTGCCCCACCCGGAGCGCGATGGTACTCAGCGCGCCGCCTTGCGCCGACATAGCTCAGTGGTAGAGCAACTGATTCGTAATCAGTAGGTCCCCAGTTCAAGCCTGGGTGTCGGCTCCAAACAGTGAAAAGGGTCGGTTGCCGCGAGGCAGCCGGCCCTTTTTGTTTTCGGGGCTGTTGGCCCACCTGGCGGGTCCAGCGGGACGGTCGGCGGGTCCTACACCGGCACCGGGCGTCTGGCCGCCGACCTACGGGAGCCCGTCCATGGCGTGGACCCCGGCTCGCGAGGAGTCGAATTGGGGCCTCCAGGCGCCCCAGGTCCTCTTCGAGCACGGTCCCAGGGGGCTCGGCCTGAACGACGGAAAGCCGTGCACGCCGTTGGGATGAGGCAGGCCCCATGGCCTGGACCACCGACACCCTGGCAGGGGGGGCCAGGCATCCACTCCGAAGCCACGATGCAACTCCCTCTGTTTCTGGGAGGCATTGATGACGATTTCATGGAGTTCATTGCGCGGGTGCTTGTGAGCCTTTGGCGGAGTGTCTGCGAAAGCAACATTCCGTGAGGGTTTGTAACCTCAAGGGACACATGCCGCCGCGCGTCGCGCTCTGTTTCCGCGAGGTTCGGCCCGGCCGCGCCCTTGCAGCCTTGTCTCAATCCCACAACGTTTCACCCTCGGAGTTCGCATGAGACGCAGAAGACTCATCGCATCTTCATCGCCACCGAACCGTCCAGCGCTCCTGGGGGTGCTGCTCGCGTCCTCGCTGTTCGCTGTCACAGCAGAGGCTGCCGACCTCAAGGTCATGACCCTGGGGCTCGGCTCGGGTTCCATCACCGGGACAGGAATCACCTGCAACACCAGCGGTGGTGACTGTGACGAATCCTTCGGGTCGACCACCGTGACGCTCACGGCCGCGCCCGCGGCGGGTTCAACCTTCGGCGGCTGGAACACCGACGCGGATGCGGACCTGCTGTCCACGCCAGACTGCACGGGGATGTCGCTGACCTGCACCTTTTCGACGGGCGTGGCCCGGTCGGTGAAGGCGGTCTTCAACCTCTCGCCCGGCACCATCAATCCGCTCGTGGCCGCCGACCCGACCGCGATCACCCCCGAGGAGATCGACACGTACCTGGGCGACCCCGCCAACGCGAACACCAACACCGTGGCGCGCTTCGTCAGCGCGCTGCCCGTCCAGTACCGGCAGAGCGCCATCCTGATGACGCGTTCGGAGAGCCTGCAGACGGGCACCGCGGAGCATCCGCGCATCCTGCTCTCGAGTATCAACGCGAAGTCTGTCTTCTCCATCGGGCCGGTCCAACATTCCGCATATCCGGGCTCGCACCCGGACGTCATCGAGTACATGCAGTGGGACGCGGCCACGAAGAACTTCCGCTTCCATGAAATCATCCTGGCGCCCATCCCGGCGATGGGCACCATCCCGCCGCGCACGCGTCACATCGAGAAGGACGACGGGAAGTGCTCGAGCTGTCACTCGACCCGGAACGTGGTCAACACGTCGGACATCCCGGGCACGGACGGCTTGCCCGTGGGTGTCATCAAGACGAAGAACAAGCCCAACTGGGACCCGTATGACAGTTGGGGCGGGATGCTCCCTTTCAATCGGGATCGTCTGTATCAGGGCTCGTTGGACACGGCCGCGTTCCGCAGGCTCTACAATCCCTGGACGTGGCGGACCAACCCCGCGATCCGATCGCTGGTGGAGCAGTTGAGCCTGCAGCCTCCGGGGGTGCCGACGGCCGACCGCATCACCCGCTTCCGGGGCGGCGCGAACGACGGGACGCCTCGGTTGTCGTTTGACACGACTTTTCCGGTGACGGTCGAGCCGGCCCCGGTGGGCTCCGTTGCTTCCGTCAGCACGGCGTACACGTTCAACAATGCGACCGCGGGCGCGCCCACCTCCGTCACGCGTGGAGGGTCCTTCGTCACGCTCTTCCACCTCTCTCAATTCACCGATGGCGAGGGGCGAGGCGTCCAGCTCTTCGACCTCGCGGGAGGGCTCGACGGCAACCTCAACCAGCAACGGGTCGCGGACGAACTCGCGAGTCACCGCTGGGCCACGGGCAACGTGTTCATCGATCCACGGCCGGTGGCGCTGGCCATTACCAAGGGCTGCTTCAGCATCGACACGGTGGGCAACCAGGTCATCAGCTCTTCAGGACCCCTGACGTTCAGTCAGGCGTTCTTCACGGCGCGACACAACGGCCTGGGCATCAACGCCGTGTTCAGCGACACCCAGTCGCGCACCAAGAGCGTGCCTCGCAGGAAGGTCGACATCCAGAAGTTCAACCTCGACCGGACCGGAGACCTGTACACCCTCACGACCTTGCCGACGGTGAATGGCCTCGTCCAGCAGCATGGCGCCGCGACCAGCGCGGGGACGAGCACCTCGCTCACCCGGCTGCGTCAGGAGGTGTTCCGCCGTCCGATTGACCTGGGCGTTCCCGATGGGACGACGATGGGCGGCATCTTCGTCGACCGGGAGATCTACGGGAACACGACGCGTGTCGCCCTGTACCGCTACTTCCTCGAGCCGCTCGGTGTCTCGGTGGACAAGTGGTCCATGGGCGTGCGCGGCCGGTCGCGCACCTATGCCTTCGCCGATGTCTTCTCTTCGTATACGAGCACGCTCCAGTCGGCACTCGAGGCCAACCTGACCGCGGACCCGTTCCCCGGCCTCGCGTCGTTCACCTGCGCCAACCTGATTCCGGCCGTGAACACCTCGCTGTCCTCGCTGCCCCCGACGAACGCCGTGCCGACGTACACGGACGTGCAGCGCATCTTCAACAAGAGCTGCGTCGAGTGCCACGGCGGGCTCGACTACCCGCCGTACAAGAACTACGGGACGTTCCTGAACCTCGCCGAGAATCAGGTCGGTCCCGGCGTGGACCCGCTCGCGCAGTCGTATTCCCTCGCGCAGCCCATGGCGACGAGCCTGTCGGGGCCTCTGTATGATCGGATCACCCGCACGTCGGAAGGCTGCCCGTCCGGGATGATGCCCTGTGGTGGGCCTCCGCTGAGCGCGGCGGATGTCGACACGATCCGGCGCTGGATTCAGGGTGGCAATCCCTCCACGTGGGGAGACCCGCATCTGACGACGATTGATGGCGTGCGCTACGACTTCCAGAGCGCCGGCGAGTTCGTGCTGCTGCGCGATCCGGGGTCGGAGATCCAGGCACGGCACACCCCCGTGCAGACCGAAGGGCCCGTGGGACCGGACGAGCACACCGGACTCACCTCGTGCGTGAGCATCATGACGGCGGTGGCGGTGCGCGTCGGCTCGCACCGCATCACGTACCAGATGAGCTCCGAGCAGCGAAAGGAGTTGGAGCTGCGCATCGATGGGAAGCTCGTGCAGCTCGGTACGGAAATCCTGCTCCCCGCCGGAGGCCGTATCGTCCGGACGCCCTCGCAGGGGGGAATCCAGATCGAGTCGCCCGGTGGGGTTCGCATCATCATCACCGTCGACTGGTGGTCGTACTACCAGCTCTGGTACATGAACGTCAGCGTGCAGCAGGCTCGCGCCACGCAGGGCTTGCTTGGCCCCATCGCGCCCGGGAACTGGCTGCCGGAGCTCTCCGATGGGACGCGGCTCGGGCCTCGCCCGACGGACCCGGCGCAGCGATACATCGACCTGTACGAGAAGTTCGAGGATGCCTGGCGGGTGAAGGACAGCACCTCGCTGTTCGACTATGCGCCCGGGTTCTCCACCGCGTCGTACACGATCAAGAGCTGGCCGGAGTACAAGGCGGAGTCCTGCAAGGTCAACAAGGCGCCCCCCGGGATTCCGGTCATGCAGGCGCTGCCGTCCATTCCGATGAAGGATGCACTGGTGATCTGCCGAGGCGTCCAGAATGAGGTTCGACGGATGCAGTGCGCGCAGGACGTGGCGGGGACGGGTGACCCGATCTTCGCCAACACGTTCGTGGCGTCCGAGAAGGTCGAAGCCAACAACGCTCCAGGAGTCCCAGGGCTGGTGGGTCCGGAGGACATGGCCATTGCTTCCTCGACGGTCACCTTCAAGTGGGCGGGCACCGTCGACAAGGACCAGGACACCGTCCTCTACAGGCACTGCGTCTGGAGCGTGAACTCCGCCTTCACCTTCCAGGAGTGTGACAAGCCGACGCGGGAGCTCTCCAGGACGGTGAGGTTGGAGTCTGGCAGGGACTACTTCTGGAAGGTCATCGCCGAGGACGGCAAGGGCGGCGGTACCGAGAGCAACACGTGGCGCCTGACGGCGAAGTAGCCGCCACCGCTGAAGGCTGAACAGGAAAGGGCCACCTCCACACGTGGGGGGTGGCCCTTTCACCATGGGCGCCAGGCATCCACCAGGCAGGGGGCGTGTGCGGTGGATTGGAGCCTCGGAATCCATGTCGAGGCAGGCGGACTTTGGAGTAGGAATGCCGCGCCTCCTGATTCCCGGGACGCATGGGTGGGGATTGCATGAGGTTCCTTGCGTGGGTTCTTGTGAGCCTTTGGTCGACCGGATGTGCGACCACTCGGGTGGTCCATCTGGAGCGAGGGAATGGCCAGCGAGTCGTCCACGCATCGGTCGACGTCGACCCGGTCGAGGTGAGCGAAGAGGAGTTCAGGTCGGCCCTCGCTCGGCTCATCCTCGACATGCGGATGGATGTCTCGTTCCGGGAAGCGGAAGAGGCGGACGCGCGAGGCTGGGTTCGGTCCAGGCCGCTGCTTGCCTCTTCGAGGGGGCTCGTGGATTCGAGCTCTGGCGAGTCGCCAACGTCGTTGTACCCACGCATCTGCCCCGATGCGGACGACTGCTTGACCTTGGTGGGCGGAGCGGGACTGGCGTTCTCGCGCAAGGACCGGACGTTGATGGCGCTCTCGTTCGCGCTCGACACGGTGTGGGAGAGTGTCGAGGCGGAGGTCGGCAAGACGCTGAACCCGGCGGCGCTCAAGGCGATGGTGACCTCGGCGGCGCTGGCGGTGCTTCTGACCATCACCCTGCCCGAGCCCATCACCAAGGGCATCGCGGTGGCGCTGACGGCGGCGATGGTGGCCTATCTCGGTGTCATGCCGGTCTGGGAGATAGGGCGCGGCTTCGTCCAGTTGTGGGATGATTCGGGGACGGCGATGAGCGTCATCGAGCTACAGGACATCGGGCATCGGTTCGGGAGGGTGCTGGGGACGAACGGCACGCGTGTCCTGGTGCTGTTGGTCACCGCGGCCCTGGGTGGGAGGAGCGCGATGGCGGCGCAGGGCCCCAGGCTCCCCGGCTTCACACAGGCGGTCGTTCGGGCTGAGGCCGAAGCGGGATTCCAGCTTGGTGCGGCGATGAGTGGCGGCGTGACCTCCATCGCGCTTCCCGCGGCCGGTGTGCTGAACGTCGCCCTGGCGCCTGGAGCCGCTGCCGCCCTGGCGATGTACTCGGATGGGCGGTATCCCGGTGACGAGGTGGGGCCCACTCATCACATCTGCACGAACAAGAACCCGATTTCGGATGTGACAGGGGGGCCTTGGACGCCGATATGCGAGAAGATTTTCAAGAAGGCAGGGATGACGCTTGAGGATGTGTCAAACAAGGTGCGGCTCAATGGCCACGAAGGGCCTCACCCAGAGCTGTATCACAAGAAGGTCGTGGGTCGGCTGCAGGATGCCGTCGGTCGCTGCAAGACAACCGAGACCTGTCGGGCGAGGTTGATGGAGGAGCTTGCACGCCTTGCCGACGAGCTTCTGACGCAAGGCTCCGAATTGCGAAGCTTCATTGTCAAAGTGGAGAGGTGAAGTGGAGTCTCAATTCTATTGGGTTGAAATGGGTGATGTGCCCCAGTGGCTTCTCGAGACGCCGACGCGAGCTTCTGGTGAGTCATTTGACGAGCCCTGGATGTTCGCGGATGGCCGCGCGCTTCCAGACCCTGGGAGCATCAAGGCCCAGATTTCACATCCCGGTAGAGGGCGTGCGTTTGTTTTTTCTGTCATCGAAAAAGCCCCCATCGTCAGCGAAGAGGTCGCGAACGTCTTCAGGTCACTCTCGCCCGACGATGTACAGCTCTTTCCTGTGTCGATAGAGGGAATCGCCGAGCCGTACTTCGTCGTCAATGCAACCAAAGTGGTTGATGCCATCGACGAGGCACGGTGCCGGGAGGTGCACCACCATGACGAGAGCGACCCCTTCCCTGAATATGCAGGGGAGTACCGGTGGATCTACGGGTTGAGAATCGATCCCTCGAAGACCGGGGGCGCGCATGTCTTTCGGCTGAAGAAGTTCAAGACCGCGTTCATCGTGTCGGAGGAAATCAGGAGCGCACTGGAGCAGGTCGGGAACTTGGGTGTGTCGTTCGAGCGTGTGACAGGGCCGAACGAACTGGCCAGGGCATGAGGCCCCGGAGTCCTGCTGTACGTGGGTGTGTCCTCGCCGGGGCATGGCTGATAGGAACGCCCCATGAACCACGGACCTCCTCGCCGGGTCGCCATCGTCGCGGCCCTCCGTACTCCCTTCGCTCGCAGCAACACCGCGTACGCGCGCCTCTCCAACAAGGACATGCTGACGGACGTCCTGCGCGGCCTCGTCGAGCGCACGGGCCTGGGCGGCGTCCGGCTGGGTGAGGTGGTGGGCGGCGCGGTGATGAAGCACTCGCGCGACTGGAACCTGGGGCGTGAGTGCACCCTGTCCAGCGGCCTGGACGCCGCCACACCCGCCTATGACGTGCAGCAGGCGTGCGGCACCGGCCTGGAGGCCTGCATCCTCGTCGCGAACAAGATCGCCCTCGGGCAGATCGACGCCGGCATCGCCTGCGGTACCGACACCACGTCGGATGCTCCCGTAGCGGTGAGTCGCCGGATGCAGCGCGCGCTCATGGCCATCAATGGCGCGAAGACACAGGGGGCGAAGATCGCGGCGGCCCTGAAGCTGCTCGACCCGCGCGCCTTCGTGCCGGAGATCCCCGTCAACGCCGAGCCTCGCACGGGCATGTCCATGGGGCAGCATGCCCAGCGCACGTCCGACCGCTACGGCATCTCCCGCGAGGCCCAGGACGCCCTCGCGCTGGCCAGCCATCAGCACCTCGCGCGTGCCTACGACGCGGGCTTCTTCTCCGACCTGGTGATGCCGTACCAGGGCCTCACGCGCGACAACAACCTGCGGCCGGACACCACCCTGGAGAAGATGGCGAAGTTGCCGGGCGCCTTCGACCGCGAGAAGGGCACCATCACCGCGGCCAACTCTTCTCCGCTGACTGATGGCGCCTCGGCCGTGCTACTCGCGAGCGAGGAGTGGGCGCGTGCTCGCGGCCTGCCCGTGCTCGCGTACCTGACGGCGGGCGAGGTGGCCGCCGTGGACTTCGTCGACGAGCGCGAAGGCCTGCTGATGGGCGGTGCATACGCCGTCCCGCGCATGCTCCAGAAGCGCGGGCTCACGCTGGGTGACTTTGACTTCTACGAGATTCACGA
Organism: Myxococcus sp. AM011; assembly: GCF_013372595.1. Taxonomy (NCBI): domain Bacteria; kingdom Pseudomonadati; phylum Myxococcota; class Myxococcia; order Myxococcales; family Myxococcaceae; genus Myxococcus; species Myxococcus sp. AM011. The sequence goes on along the minus strand of NZ_JABXEM010000114.1, from coordinate 15,596 downwards.
GGCCTTCGCCTCCGTGGTGCTGTGCACGCTGGCCGCCTGGGAGTCGGACGCCTTCTGCCGCGAGCGCCTCGGGCTCTCGGGAGCCTTGGGCGCCATCGACCGTGCACGGCTCAACGTGAAGGGCAGCTCCATCGCGGCCGGACACCCCTTCGCCGCCACGGGCGGTCGCATCGTGGGTACGCTGGCCAAGGCGCTGTCCGAGGCGGGCTCCGGCAAGAAGGGCCTCATCTCCATCTGCGCGGCGGGCGGTCAGGCCGTCACCGCCATCCTCGAATCCTAGGGAGCGACGACCTCATGGCCGACACGTTGATGACGCTGGCGAACAACCCGATGACGGGAGGGCTCGTGCGGGCGCTGGGTCTGCCGACTCCGCCACCGCTGGCACGGGCGAAGGAAGGCTGGGTGGCGCAGCCCTTCGTGGACCGCGTGGTGCTGTTGGGCGCGGCGCCCGGCGGCTTCGCGACGGAGGCCGCTCGGGGTGTGCTCGCGGGCGCGGGCGCGCGGGTGCTGGACGCGTTGCCGGGAGAGGAGGACCGTCGCGTGGATGTGGCGCTCTTCGACGCCACGGGGCTCGCCACTCCGGCAGATGCTCGCGCCCTCTACGACTTCTTCCATCCGCTGGTCCCCCGACTGGCTCGCAACGCACGAGTCCTCGTGCTCGTGGGGATTCCCGAGGAGGCCAAGGGGCCCGCGGCGGCCGCCGTGGCGCGCGGGGCGGAGGGCTTCGTGCGCAGCCTCGGCAAGGAGGTGGGGCGGCGCGGTGCCACGGCCAACCTCGTGTACGTCGCGCGTGGCGCGGAGGACCGGCTCGCTGGCCCCGTGCGTTTCTTCTGCGGCGTCCAGGCCACCTATGTCTCCGGGCAGGCGGCGCGTGTGACGTCCACGGTGCGTCCCTTGGCCTCGGCGCCCATGGTCGCCGCGCTGAAGGGCAAGGTGGCGCTGGTGACGGGCGCCGCGCGTGGCATCGGCGCGGCCACGGCGGAGCGCCTCGCCCAGGAAGGCGCGCAGGTGGTGCTCCTGGATGTGCCCGCGCTCCAGGACGCGCTGGATGCCACGGCCAAACGCGTGGGGGGCGAGGCCCTGGCGCTCGACATCACGGCCCCCGATGCCCCCGCGCGTCTCGTGGCGGAGTTGCAAGGGCGCCATGGTGGCGTGGACGTGGTGGTGCACAACGCGGGCATCACCCGAGACCGTACCCTCGCCAAGATGACGCCCGAGGCGTGGGACCAGGTGCTGTCCGTCAACCTCGCCGCCATCATCGCCGCGGACGAAGCGTTGCTCGCCTCCGGTGCGCTGCGGGACGAGGGCCGCCTCGTGTACCTCTCCTCCATCAGCGGTGTGTCGGGCAACTTCGGACAGGCGAACTACGCCGCCACCAAGGCCGCGCTCATCGGCTACGTGGCCGCGCTCGCTCCGACGGTGGCCTCGCGTGGCATCTGCGCCAACGCGGTGGCGCCGGGCTTCATCGAGACGGCGATGGTGGCCAAGATGCCTCTCATGACGCGCGAGGTGGGCCGGCGGCTCAACTCCCTGTCACAGGGCGGCCAGCCGCGCGACGTGGCCGAGCTCGTCACCTTCTTCGCCAGCCCCGGGGCGTATGGTGTGACGGGAAACACCGTGCGCGTCTGCGGCCAAGGCCTCATCGGCGCCTGAGCGGTTCGGGCCTGCTCGGCCGTCACCGAGCAGGCCCGCTCATTCACGAACGGGCGAGCGAACCCCGATGTTTCAGGAGCCTCCACCTGGAGGGTCAGCTCCTCGCGGACCTTGTAGCCGTTCATCTGGTGCGCGGGGCCCTTCCACGTCAACTCGGACCAGGCGCGCCCGGACGTACGATAGGCGCGGACGCGCAGCCGATTGACACCACTCTCGGGCTCGGATGCATGCGTGAAGTACCAGTCTTCCATCGTCCCTTCGAAGTACAGCCAGCCGCCTGCCCGCTCGACCTTTCGTCGACGGAGCAGGAGGTCGTCCACGGCGCTCTTGAGTTCCACCTCATGCATGGCTCGATAGATTCGTCGTGTCGCTGAGTGCCGCATGTGATGGGGATGAGAGCGGCCTCATGTGACGTCGAGGTGACACGTCTGCTCATGACAGAGCAAGGGAATGAACGCTCCGCGCTGGGTCGTCTCGGATTGCAAGCCCTCTCATAGATGAACGCGTGATGAGAACTCTCTCAGTGGAGCCTGGGCTCGCGGACAGGACACTCCCGCATCAGGCATGACCTCGCATGTCCTCGCGCGCCACCGAGCACTGGAGCCTGCTGGGCGCAGGGGGACGAGAGGGTGGTCGGATGCCGCGCACGTCTGTAGATGCCGCTCAGGTCAATGGGTGGCCCTGGGTCTTGATGGTGTCGCTGGGGCTCATGCTCGTGCGGCTCGTCTACGCGGGGCAGGTGGAGCTGGCGCCCCAGGAGGCGTACTACTGGCAATACGCCCGGCACCTGGACCTGTCGTACCTGGACCACCCCCCGATGTGCGCCTGGTGGATGGCTTTGTCCTCCCGCCTGCTGGGGGAGTCCGAGCTCGCCTTGCGCCTGCCCGCCCTCCTTTCATCCGCCGGGTTGACCTGCGTCTTGTATTCACTCGGCGCCCGCTTGTACTCGCCGATGGTAGGCCTGCTGACGGCCCTCGCCGCGAACGCCACGGTCCTCTTCGGGCTGGGCGCGGTGGTGATGACACCGGACGTTCCGCTGGTCCTGTTCTGGGCCGCGGCGCTGCGCGTGCTTTGCGAACTGGTGCTGCCCGACGGCCGTGGCCCTGGCCGCTTCGCCTGGCGCTGGTACCTGCTCGGTGCGTTCTGCGGGCTGGCCCTGCTGTCGAAGTACACCGCCGGCTTGTTGCCGCTCCAGGTCCTGGCGACGGCGCTGGTGACGAAGCGGGGCCGAGCGGCCCTGGGCACGCCCCATCCCTATCTCGCGTGCCTGCTCGCGGTGGTCGTGTTCTCGCCGGTGCTCATCTGGAACCAGTCACACGACTGGGCGTCGTTCGCCTTCCAGACCACCGGCCGCGCCCGGACGGTGGATGGCTTTCGGGGCTATCTGGTCGGCCGCTACGTGGGCCTGCAGGCGGTGGCGGTGGGACCACTGCTCTACCTGGCGCTGTTGCTGACGGCGGGCGTCCTCGTGCGGCAGGCCTGGCGAGGGGACGCGCGGGCGCGGCTGCTGGCGATCTCCAGCGTTCCAGGCCTCCTGGTGTTCACGCTGGTGAGCCCCCTGCACTGGGTGAAGATGAACTGGGTGGCCCCCACCTACCTCGGGCTCATGGTGGCGGCGGCCGCGGGAGCGTGGGCACTCCGCGAGCGCCGCTTCGTGCGAGGCTACGCGGCGGTGAGCATGGCCCTGGGCGCCGTGTTGATGGTGGGCATGTATCTGATGCCCCTGTGCCCCTGGATTCCCTTTCGCGAGCGCGACAACCTGGTGAGCGGCTGGCGCGAACTGGCGGATGCAGTGCAACAGCACCGGATGGCCGCGGGCACCTCCGCCCCCATGGTGGTGGGGTGGGGTTACAAGACGGCGAGTGAGCTGGCGTACTACCTCCCGGACCATCCGGAGACACAGTCCGACTCCGCCCTGGGCGGAGAGGGATTGGCCTATGACTTCTGGATGGACAGGGTGCATCCCGGCGTGGATGCCATCATCGTCGTGGACGCGCGCCAGCCCTTGAAGGACTCCGCCACTCGCCTGGACAAACATTGCGAGTCGGTGCGCGAGCTGCCTCCCGTGACGGTGCATCGCGGCTCGCGGACGGTGACGAGCTTCAAGCTGTGGTACTGCCATCGCTGGCAGGGGCGGCCGCTGGTGGCGGTCCGGACGCCTGTCCCTGGCTCGGAAGGCGGAAGATGAAGCGGCTCTCATCGTCGCTTCGCTCGTAGCCCAGCGTGCCGCCGTGTGCCTCGGCGATGGTGCGCGACAGCGCGAGCCCCAGTCCTGTCCCCTTGCTGGTGCGGGACGCGTCCGCGCGGGCGAAGCGCTGGAAGAGGCGGGACTGGAAGGCCGAGTCCACACCCGCGCCGTCGTCGACCACGGTGAGCTGGACACCAGTGCCCGTGGCGTGGACCTCCACCCGGATGTGCTGCCGGGCGTGGCGGCGCGCGTTGGAGAGCAGGTTGTCCAGCACGTGGGTCAGCAGGATGGGGCTGCCCTGGGTGGGCGCGGGGCCCCCGAGCAACTCCAGCGTCAGGCCCTGGGACTGGACCGCCAGGTATTGCCTCGTGCGCTGGAGCGCGCTGTCCGCCAGGACGTACAGGTCCACGGGCTCCACCGTCATGACCCGTGCGCCGGCATCGGCGCGCGCCAGTTGCAACAGCTCGTCGACGAGGTGCGCGAGCCGCTGGGTCTCATCGAGCACGATGGCCAGCACCCGGCGGTACTCGTCCGGAGTCCTGTCCCGTCGCAGGGTGACCTCCGTCTCGCCCATGATGACGGTGAGCGGGGTGCGCAGCTCGTGGGCCGCGTCGGACGTGAAGGCGCGGATGCGCTCGAGCGAGGCACGGGCGTCCGCGAGCAGCTCGTTCAACGTCGACGCCAGCTCGTCCCACTCATCCGCGGTCCCCTTGACGGGGAGCCGCAAGTCCAGCTCCGACGCGCGCGCCGCCCGGACCTGGTCCTTGGCTTCGCGCAGCGGAGACAGCGCGCGACGGGCCAGGGCTCGCCCTAGCGCGGTGGCTCCCAGCACGGTGAGCGGCATCGTAGCGAGCATGGCGTACACGACCTGCAACGCCTCATCGAAGAGCCCCTCTTTTTCCGAGCAGGCCTTGGTGGACCCGGCTTCGCGGAACTCGCGGTGTTCACGCCACTCGCCGAAGGCGAGGATGGCGGTCATCAGGCATCCGTAGACCAGGAGGGTGCCCAGGACGGAGGCGGTGAAGAAGAAGGTGAGCTGGTCTCGGACCGAGCGCGGGCGCTTCATGTCCGGCTTCTCAGGACATAGCCAACGCCTCTCACGGTGTGGATGAGCTTGCCACCCTTGAAGGGTGCATCCACCTTGTTGCGGAGGTAGCGGATGTACACCTCCACGACGTTGGAGAACGTCTCGAAGTCATGGTCCCAGACGGCCTGGACGATGCGCGTGCGTGAGAGGACTTCACCCGCGTGCTCCAGCATGAAGAGCAGCAGGGCGTACTCGCGAGCCGTCAGGTGGATCTCCACGCCCGCCCGGAGCACCCTTCGTGTCGTGGGGTCCACGGTCAGGTCCCCGTGTCGCAAGAGCGGGCCCCCGCGATGGTCGACGCGGCGGAGGATGGCTCGAATGCGCGCCAGCATCTCCTCGAACGCGAAGGGTTTGATGAGGTAGTCGTCCGCGCCGGCATTGAGGGCGCTGATGCGGTCGGCGACCGCGTCCCGAGCGGTGAGCATGAGGACGGGGGTGATGTCCTGTCTGGCGCGCATCGCTCGGAGCAGCTCCAGCCCGGAGAGGCTCGGCAGCATCCAATCCAGGATGACGAGGTCGAAGCGCTCGTGGTTCAGGAGGACCTGCGCGAGGAGCCCATCGACGCTCTCCTGGACGTGGAAGCCCTCTTCCGTGAGGCCTCGCGCGATGAAGGCCCTGACTCTCAGTTCATCTTCGACGATGAGGATGGACACGATTTGATTTCTATCACTGATGTCGTGGTTGAACGCCGGGGAAGGTCAATCGCAGATGCGCCCCCCGCTCGGATGGGAGGAACGCCACGCTCGCGCGGTGCGCGCGCGCGACGAGGGCCACCAGGGACAGGCCGATTCCATGGCCCGGCTTCCCCGCGCGAGCGGTGGGGGAGCGGTAGAACGGCTCGAAGACCCGCCTCGAGTCCGCCTCGCTGATGCCAGGTCCCTCGTCCCGGATGTCGAGCCGCGTCTGCTCCGGCGTCTCCTCGAGGGACACCCGGACGCGTCCTCCATCGGAGAACTTGAGCGCGTTCTCCACGACGTTGTCGACGAGCTGTCGCAGCAGGTGGCTGTCCCCCGAAACGAGCCCGAGGGGACCGGCCTCGAACTCGACGCGGCGCAGCTCGCTCGGAGGCAGCGCGCGGAGGACCTCTTCGACGACCTGGGCCAGGCTCACCGACTCGACGAGCTCCAGCGAGCCCTGGGTGTCATCGGCGAGCACCAACAGTCGCTCCACGAGCACCCCCAGCGACTTCACCGTCCGGTGCATCCGCTCCAGGGCCAGGGTCGTGTCGGGCGGCTGGAGCATCTCCGCTTGCAACTCCAGCTCTGCTTGAAGCGTGGCCAGGGGCGTGCGCAGCTCGTGTGCCGCGTTCGCGGCGAAGCGGCGCGACTGCTCCAGTGCCTCCTGGAGTCGCGTGAGCAGCGCCACCAACGCGGTGCGGACCGCGTTCACCTCGCTGTAGCGGGCCTGGGCCGTGAGGGGGGCGGGGAGGGGACTTCCCGGCTCGATGCGGGCCAGGGACGCGCTCAGCTCGGTGAGAGGGCGGGCCGCCCAACTGGCCACGCGGCGGCTCATCAGCAGGCTGATGAGGGCCGCACAGGTCGCCGCGACCACCGCGGCCAGCGGCAGGGAGACCCGAAGCCGGGGAATGCTCTCGATGTTCTCCTGCGCGACCGACAGGCGCCCATGGGCGGTTTCGCCGCATCGCCTCACGCCCGCTTCTCCCGGGAGCTGGGACCACGCGCAGCCGGACTGCGTCGGAATGTCCGGGTCTCCTCCCAGTTGGCCTTCGCTGGAGAACAGGGCGATGCGGATGCCGAAGGCCATCAGCTCCCGCTGCTCCGCGTCGGCCTCGAGCCGGGCGCGCGCATCATCCAGTCCATGGACCTCCTCGACCAGGTCCACCGCTGCATCACGCAGGCGCCGGTCCTCTCCCGCCAGCAACATGCGGTAGGCGAGCAGCCCCGTGGCGCCCGCGGTGAGCGCGCTGCTCGTCAGGGCGACGGCCACCATGGTGCGCGACAGCCTGCGCACCATCGAGTCCCGGGGGCGCCCGGTGTCAGCTGGTTCCAAGGCCATACCCCGCGCCTCGCAGCGTGCGCACCACGTCCTCACCCAGCTTGCGGCGAATCCTTCCGACCAGGACCTCCAGGCTGCTGGCGGCGCCGGCGCTGACATCACCCCAGACGGACTCCAGCAAGGCATCGCGGCTCACGAGGCGCGCTCCATGAGACGCCAGCGTCTCCAGGATGGCCCACTCGCGCGCGGTGACGGACACGGCGGTGCCGGCCCGCAGGGCTTCGCGTCGGCCGAAGTCGAGCACCACGTCTCCCAACTGGACGCGCACGGTGCCCGCCTTGTCCTTGCGGCGTCCGAGCGCGCGCACCCGCGCCCGCAGCTCGGCGATGGCGAAGGGCTTGCCCAGGAAGTCGTCCGCGCCCGCATCCAGTCCGTCGACTCGCTCGGCCACGCGGTTGTGGGCGGTGAGGATGAGGATGGGCGTCTGGATTCCGTCCGCGCGCAGCTCACGGCAGAGCGACAGCCCGGAGCCGTCCGGAAGGCCCACGTCGAGCACGATGACGTCCGTCTCGTCGACGAGCGACCGCCGCGCCTGCTCCACGTCTCCGGCCTGGCGGACGACGTGGCCGTCGCGCTCCAGGGCCTGGGTGACGAGGGCGCGGAGTTCCTGATGGTCATCGACGACGAGGACTCGCATGGCGGGGCTCCACACGGAGCTATACCACCGGCGAGTCACCGCGAAACGGGGCCGCCGGGCCGACGTTCAGCCACCGTTCAACCTCGGCTGGCAGGGTCCGCGCATGCCTTCCCGGTGCAGGCCTCGACAGCTCAAAGCTCGCATGCTGGCCCTCGCGTGCATGGTCACCGCGGGGTGTGCCAGCTCGCCCTATGACCGTGCCTGGGTGTCCTCGGAGCTGTCGACACTCGCCGCCCCGGTGGGGCCGGGCGTCGCGGAGGAGGCCTCGCTGCCCCCTGGCGTCGTGGACTCCGCGCCCCTGGATGAGCGGACCGCGGTCGCGGTGGCCCTCTGGAACAGCGCCGCGCTCCAGGCTGACATGGCACAGCTCGGCGTCTCGAGAGCCGACCTGGCGGAGGCGGGTGCGCTCCCCAATCCGACCTTCTCGCTGCTGATGCCCGTGGGGCCCAGGACGCTGGAGACCTCGCTGCTGCTGCCCCTGTTCTCGCTCTGGCAGCGGCCCGCGCGGGTCGCCGCCGCGAAGGTCCAGGTGGAGCAGGTCGCGCGAGGGCTCGTCCAGAACGGGCTGGATGTCGCGCGCGACGTGCGCCTGGCCCACTCCGACTGGGTTCGCGCGGAGGGGCGGCGCGTGGCGCTGGAGGAGCTGGCGGCCTTGTGGGCGCACACCCGCGAGCTCGTCGAGGCGCGTCAGGCCGCGGGCGATGCCAGCCTGGTCGAGGTGGCCTCACTGCGCGCGGAGGCCTGGTTGGCGAAGGACGCCTCGCGACGCTCGCGCACGGACGTGACGCTGGCCCGGGAGCGGCTGCGGCTGATGATGGGCGTGGCGCGAAGTCCGCTGTTCCAGACGGCCCTTCCGCTGGCCTCTCCCCGCGACGCACGGGCGCTGCGGCCACTGCCGGACCTGGTGCGGCTCGCCCTCGCCGCGCGGCCCGATGTTCGCGCGACGGAGCTGGGCATCGACCTGGCGGGAGGTCGGCTGGGTTGGGAGAAGACGCGCATCCTCCAGTTGATGGCGAAGCTGGACACCAAGCCCTCGACGACGGCGAGCGGTGAGCCCAAGGCGCTGTGGGTGCCCGGCGTGCAGCTCGACGTGCCCCTCTTCAACTGGAATCCCGGAGGCATCGGGCGCTCCGAGGCCGAGCTGATGCGCGCCTCCGCCCGCTATGTCCTGCTGCGACAGCAAGTCACCAACGAGGTCCTCACCGCGCGCGAGCTGACGCTCCAGGCCTCCCAGTCACTGGAGGCCGTCGAGTCGAACATCCTCCCGGCGCTGACCGCCGCGGGGGATGGCGCGCGCAAGGCCTTCGACGCCGGTGATGTGCCCTACCTCCAGGTGCTGGACGCGCTCCGCCGTCTGGCCGACGCACGCCTTCGCGCCCTCGACCTCGAAGCGGATCTCCGCCGCGGACTCGCCCAGTTGGATCGTGGTCTGGGCAAACAGGGAGTTGCCCATGAGTAGATATCCCCGACTCACGCTCATCGCGAGCCTCGTCACCCTGTCGCTCGCGTGCCGCGCCGACAAGCCCGCGCCGATTCCGCCCGCCGCGAAGGTGAGCGCCCACGTGGCCGAGTCCGCGCTGGCGACTGTGACGCTCGAGCCCCAGGCCGAGGAGCGACTGGCGTTGCGAGTCCAGCCCGTGGAGAAGCGCAAGGCGGCGCGCAAGCAGGTGCTGGGAGGCGAAGTCGTGGTGCCCTCTGGCAGCGCGCTCGTGGTGACGGCGCCGGTGGCGGGTGGCGTCGTCGCGGAAGGAGCGGCGTCAGCGCTGCGCCCTGGCGCGGCCGTCAAGCGGGGTGACGTGTTGCTGAGACTGGTGCCGCTCGCCACGGTGGACCGGGACCTCCATGCCCAGGCCCAGCGGACGGTGGAGAGCGCCAAGGCCCGTGACGAAGCGGCGGCGTCCCGGCTCGCCCGCGCGGAGCGATTGCTGAAGGATGGCGCGGGAACCGAGCGAGCCGTGGAAGAGGCGCGTGCGGACCGGGCCGTCGCCCAGTCGGAGCTCCAGGCGGCGAACACGCGACTGGAGTTGGTGGGGCGCTCACCGCTCGAATCGGACGTCAGTCTGCGCATCCGCGCGCCGCGGGATGGCGTCTTGCGACAGGTGTCGTTCGCTCCGGGGCAGTCCGTCACGGCGGGGGCTCCGCTGTTCGAGGTGGTGGGTGTCACCGCGAACTGGGTGCGGGTGGCGCTCTTCGTCGACGAGGCCTGGCGCGTGAAGGCGGACGTCCCCGTGCGCGTGCACGCGCTCCTCACGGGCCAGGATGTTGGAGTGGAGGCGCTGCCGGTGCCAGGCCCTCCCAGCGCGGACCCCATCGCCGCCACGGTGGACCGCTTCTACGAGCTGCCCGCGTCCGTGAGTCTGGCGCCGGGGCAGCGCGTCGGTGTGTCGCTCCAATTGGGGGACGACGCGGAGGTCCTCTCCGTCCCGTCGTCGGCCATCGTCTACGACGCATTGGGAGGCGCCTGGGTGTACGTGAAGCAGCAGGAGCACGTGTACGCGCGCAGCCGCGTCGACGTCATGCGCCAGGAAGGGTCGGATTCGTTGCTCTCGCGGGGGCCGCCGGCGGGCACCTTGGTCGTGGCCGTGGGAGCGGCGGAGTTGTTTGGGACGGAGTTCGGTGCTGGCCACTGATGGAGACCTGACCTCGACATGCGCTCGCTCATCGCCGCCTGCCTGAATTATCGCCTCGTTCCCATCGCCGCCGCGGTGCTGCTGCTCGTGATGGGCTACGCGAGCCTGCGCGACATGCCGCTCGATGTGTTTCCCGAGTTCGCGCCGCCCCTGGTCGAAATCCAGACAGAGGTCCCCGGGCTCTCCAGCCTGGAGGTGGAGAAGCTCATCACCACGCCCTTGGAGAATGGCCTCGCGGGAGTGCCGGCGCTCAAGACGATGCGCTCCAAGTCCGTGCTCGGCCTCTCGTCGGTGGTGCTCATCTTCGAGCGGGGCTCGGACCTGTTCCGCGCGAGGCAGATGGTGCAGGAGCGGCTGGCCCGGCTCGCGTCCACGCTGCCCGCGGTGTCCCGCCCGCCGGTGATGCTCTCACCGGTGTCGGCGACGAGCCGGGTCCTCAAGGTGGGGCTCGTCTCCGACACGCTGGACCGGATGGCGTTGTCGGAGGTCGCCCGGTGGACGCTTCGTCCGCGCTTGATGAGCATCCCTGGCGTGGCGAACGTCGCCATCTGGGGCCAGCGGGACAGGCAGTTCCAGGTGAAGGTCGACCCCGAGCGGCTGCGCGCGGCGAATGTCCGCCTCGAAGACGTCCTCCGGGTCGCGCGGGAGGCGAGCCTGCCGTCCTCGGGCGGCTTCGTGGACACGCCCAACCAGCGACTCGCCGTCAGCCTGTCGGCGGACACCACGCTGGAGGCCTTGCGGGAGGTCCCCGTGGCCTTCCGCAACGGCGCCTCCATCCGGCTGGCGGACGTGGCCACGGTGCAAGAGGGGCATCCACCGCCTATCGGCGAGGGCATCGTCGATGGCGCGCCGGGCATCCTCCTCATCGTCGAGAAGCAGCCCTGGGGCAACACCCTGGAGGTCACCGCGCAGGTGGAGGCGGCGCTGGAGCAGATGCGTCCCGCGCTCCAGGGCGTCACGGTGGTGCCGGGCATCTTCCGTCCCGCGACGTTCATCGAGAAGGCGGTGGGGAATCTCCGGCACGCGGTGCTGCTCGGCTGCCTCATGGTCATCATCGTCCTGTTCGCCTTCCTCCAGGACGTCCGGACCGCGGCCATCAGCATCGTCGCGATTCCGCTCTCCCTGGTGGGCGCGGTGGTCGCCTTGCGCCTGGTGGGGGCGACCATCGACACCATGGTGCTCGCGGGGCTCGTGCTCGCGCTGGGCGAGGTGGTGGACGACGCCATCATCGACGTGGAGAACGTGCAGCGACGGCTGGCGGAGAACCGGCGACTGGGCAGTCCTCGCTCCGTCTTCGACGTGGTCCTCGAGGGCTCCATGGAGGTCCGCAGCGCCGTCGTCTACGCGACGGTGATTGTCGTCCTCGTCTTCCTTCCCGTCTTCCTGCTGGAGGGCGTCAGTGGCGCGTTCTTCCGGCCGCTCGCGGTGGCGTACGTCCTGGCGGTGGGCGCGTCGATGGTGGTCGCGCTCACGGTGACGCCGGTGCTGTGCCTGCTGTTCCTGAAGAACCACGAGGAGAAGCCGCCCCGACTCGCGGGCTGGCTGCGCTCACGCATCGGCCCCGTCGTCGCCTGGGTGATGGACCGCCCCCGACTGGCGGTGCGCAGCGTGCTCGCCGTGCTGGCGATGGGCGGGGTGCTGGCGGCGCTGTTGGGCGAGGGCTTCCTGCCTCACTTCCAGGAGTCGGACTTCCTCATGCACTGGGTGGCGAAGCCTGGGACGTCCGGTGACGCCGTCCTGCGCACGGCCCTGCGCGCCAGCACGGAGCTGCGCGCCATCCCCGGCGTTCGTCACTTCGGCGCGCACATCGGTCGCGCGGAGGTGGCCGACGAGGTGGTGGGCCCCAACTTCGCGGAGCTGTGGATCAGCCTGGACGAGGTCGACGACTACACGGCGACGGTGCGGCGCATCAACGAGGTGGTGGAGGGCTATCCCGGCCTCTACCGCGACGTGCAGACGTACCTCCAGGAGCGCATCAAGGAGGTGCTCAGCGGCGCGGGTGGCTCCATCGTCGTGCGCTCGTTCGGGCCCGACCTGGACACGCTGCGCGCCAAGGCCCGCCTCATGGAAGCGAAGCTCCGGACGATTCCGGGCGTGGTGAACCTGAAGGTGGAGCCCCAGGTGCTGGTGCCGCGAATCCAGGTCCGGCTCGAACCGGAGGCGGGGCGACGGCTGGGCCTGACTCCGGGAGACGTGCAGCGCGCGGTGGCCACGCTGCTGCAAGGCACCAAGGTGGGCGAGGTGTACCGGGAGGAGCGCACCCTGGACGTCGTCGTGTGGGGAGAGGACTCCCTGCGCCAGGACGTCGCCGCCGTGAAGGCGCTGCGCCTGGTGGCGCCCGCCTCGGGCATGCCGTACCAGTTGGGCGACGTGGCGAGGGTGGAGCTCGTCTCCGTGCCCAACATCGTCCAGCACGAGGGCGCCTCCCGCAGGCTGGATGTCACCTGTGACGCCCAGGGGCGCGCGTTGGGGGCGGTGGTCGGCGACATCCAGGCAGCCATCGCGGACATCGACTGGCCCACGGGCCACCATGCCGAGGTGCTGGGTGAGTACGCCGAGCGGCAGGGCGCGCAGACGCGCCTCCTGGCCTTCTCCCTCCTCGCGGTGCTGGGCATCGCCCTGGTGCTCTACCTGGACTTCCAGTCACTCCGGCTGGTGGCCTTCACGCTGGGGACGTTGCCCTTCGCGCTCGTGGGCGGCGTCGTGGGCGTGCTGCTCACCGGCGGCGTCATCTCCCTGGGCTCGCTGGTGGGGTTCGTCACGGTGCTGGGCGTCGCGGCCCGCAACGGCATCCTCCTGGTGAGCCACTACAGACACCTCGAGTCCAGCGAAGGCGTCCCGTTCGGTCGCGAGCTGGTCCTCCGGGGCACGCTGGAGCGACTTCAGCCCATGGCGATGACGACGTTGACGACGGCCCTGGCGCTGGTGCCGCTCGTGGCTGGAGGTCTGAAGCCGGGCCAGGAGATTGAACACCCGATGGCGGTCGTCATCCTTGGCGGGCTGTTCTCCTCCGCCGTGCTGAACATCCTGCTGGTGCCCTCGCTGTACCTGCGCTTCGCGCGTGGGACGCGCACGGTGCGAGGGGAGGCCTGAACCCGACCAGGCCTCCCCGCCCGAGGCGGCTCAGAGCTGGAACTTCACGCCGCCGATGAGGGTGCGCGGCGCGTTGGGGCGGGCGCCGTAGGGACGACGGCCGACGATGACGGCCTCGTCCAGGAGGTTGCGGCCGCTCACGTACACCTGCCCCCAGCGGGTGATGTTCCAGTTGGCGTTCACGTCGAACGTCAGCAACTCACCCGTCTTCAGGCCCGGGGGGATTTCGCCCTGGCCCGCCTGCTCACGCATGCTGCCCAGGTAGGTGGCGCTGACGAAGGCGCCCCAGCGCGCGCCCTCGATTCCGACGGAGGCGTAGAGCTGGTGGTGCGGCACGTACGGCAGCTCGTCGCCCGCGACGACGTTGCCGAACTGGGGGTCCGACGAGCGGAAGTCATTGAGCAGCTCCGTCCGCGTGAAGGTGTAGGCCACCGTCACCGGGAAGGTGATGCCGCCGCCCGGGCGGAAGGTCTTCTCCGCGAGCGCCTCCAGGCCGTAGATGTTCGCCGCGCCCGCGTCCACCTGCCGGTCCAGGTTGTCGTTGAGACAGCCGTTGGAGAAGGTGCAGACGTCGGTGAGGTTGGAGTAGTCGTTGAAGAAGCCCACCACCTCGAAGCGCTCACCGCGCCGCGTCCACCGCGCTCCGGCCTCGTAGTTGATGCTCTTCTCGGGGCCCACGGCCTGGGGCTGGCCAGGCGCGGGAGGAGAGAAGCCCCGGTACGCGCCCGCGAAGACGCCGAGCGCGGGGAGGACGGTGCCGTGGATGCCCACGCCCGGCATCAGCGCCTCCAGCGAGCCGTGGTCCTCGGTGCTCGCGAGCCTGTCCAGGGACTTGGAGCGGATGACCTCCAGCCGCACGCCGGGCGTCACCACCAGCGGTCCCCAGGAGATGGCGTCCGTCGCGTGCAGGGCGAGCGCGTGCGTGGAGTCCTTGTTGTCGGCGGTGACCTCCGTGGTGCCGCCCTCGGCGACCAGCTCGCCGCTCACCATGCGGAAGCCGTCCTGCGTGTGGCGCCGGTCGATGCTGTCGTAGTGGTAGCGCACGCCGAACTCCGCGTTGTGCGCCACCGGGCCCGTCTTCGCCGTCCAGCGGGCGATGCTCTGGATGCCCTGGTTGACGAAGACGCGGTGGTTGGGCCCGATGAGGATGGTCTCCCCGGGACTGGACGAGTCCAGCTCGCCCGTGAGCACGCCGTAGTAGATGGCGTTGCGCGCGCTCGTGGGGTCCGCGAGCACGTCTGAGATGGAGATGCCCCGGAAGCTGTTCACCTTGCGCCAGCTCCGGTCCAAATCATGCCGGTACAGCGACGTCGTCACGGCGATGTCGTTCCCCTCCAGCACATGGCTGAGCACCGCCTGGGTGCGGTGCCACTGCATGTGGTCGAACTGGCTCGCCTTGTAGCGGCGCAGTGGGTTCTCCGCGAAGTCCGCGTCGGACAGGCCCAGGTACGTCTCGTTGGAGCCTTCGTCGGAGTAGCCCAGCTTGAGCTGGAGCGACTGGCGCAGCTCGCCGTCGGGGACCAGCCGGTAGCGCGCCTTGGCCATCCACTCGTTGCGGTGGAAGCCGGTGGTCTCGTCGGTGTTGTCGATCTCCTTGAAGCCGTTGCTGCGCAGGTGGATGCCCTCGATGAGGAAGCCCATGCGCTCGGTGCTCGCGCCGATGTAGCCGTGCGCCTTGCCATAGAGGTACTGCCCGCCCGCGAGGTCCATGCCGAAGGACTCCTGCGTGGGGACGTCCCGGGTGATGAGGTCCACCGAGCCGCCCACCGTCTGCGGGCCCTGCTGGATGGAGGAGGGACCCTTGAGCACGCGCACCGACTGCATGCGCGTCATCAGCGGGAAGTAGTACGCGGCGGGCGCGGAGTAGGGCGCCGGCCCGAAGAGGATGCCGTCCTCCAGCAGGGTGACCTTCTTGCTCCGGTCCGGGTTGACGCCGCGCAGGCCCAGGTTGGGGCGCAGGCCGAAGCCGTCCTCACCTCGCCCATACACACCGGGTACGGACTGGAGGATGGCCTGCGGGTCGTCCAGCTCGTAGCGCTGGAGCTTCTCCGGCTTGAGGATGTGGATGGAGCCGCTCGTCTTCGCCTCGGACGTGCCCACCACCACGCTCTCGAACTTGCGGCCGTCGGCGGGCGGCGCCTCGACACCGGGGGCCTCCGTCGCGACGGGCTCGGCCTGGACGGGTTGCTCGACGGGGCCCGGGACGGAGGGCGCCTCGGCGGCGGGCCGCGCGGGCTCCGGCTCCAACGAAGGCGGAGCGAGGGGCGCATCGGCCGCGGCGGGGGGCGGCGT
>NZ_JABXEM010000113.1:0-32556 GCF_013372595.1 Myxococcus sp. AM011 | reverse complement strand
CCCCAGGCGTGACAGCCGGCCTCCCCCCAAGCTGCCCGTTCCCTTCGCCCCGCCGAAACCTCCAAGCCCTTCAGGTCCTCCAGGTCCAGCACCCTCCGCGCGGGGGAGGCCCGGGCTCAGTCCCATTCCCAAAATCATCCACGGGACCTGGGCCGGCGGAGGACCTATCGCGACGACGAAGACCCTCCAGGGAATCACGAGCTGGCTGGAGAAGACCCAGGCCACGCCAGACCATCAGGTGTGGATCTGGTGGGACGACGCGCACGTCTACAACATGCACTTGCGCAAGATTCTGAAGAAATACCCCCTGGCGCGCGCGCACTACGAGCTCAGTGCCGCGCAGGACCCCTTGAAGGTGCGTGGGACGGTCCGCCATGGGCGTGACCTGCACAACCTGCGAGTCCTCTCGCAAGGGATGTCCCCGGACGAGAAGCTCGCCCTGGCCAAGGACCTCATCAACGAAGCGGCCGATGACCTGGAGCCCCTGCGTGCGCTGGAGCGCGCGCACCCCGAACGATTCAGGCTCTGCAACCTCCGCTCACACGAGTTCCTGACGGGCATGCACTTCCTCAACATGGATGCCTATGACCAGGAGCTGACCCTGCGCGGAATGTTCGCGGCCTCGGCGTCCGACATCCTCCGCTACGAGGTGCTCTACAACTACGGAGGGGTCTACATGGACGTCGACATCGACCTGCTCTCCGCGCTCGGAAGACTCGAGGTCGATGCCTCGGGCGCCCTGGTGGGAATCACCCCGGACCGCAAGTTCGCGGCGTCCGCGGCCGCCTGGCCCGGTCGCGAGCTGATCGCCACGACCCCGGCCTATACCGACAAGAGCCTCTATCTCAGCAACTGCATCGTGGCGGCGGCTCCCCGCAGTCCGCTCATCGATGCCATGCGACAGACCATTCGTCTGGCCTATCGACTCATTGGGTGGAGGTCCCCACGCGAGACGTTCGAGCTCGACCCCGATCATCTGCTCGAAGGCTATTGGAAGAACAACACCACCCGCTCCACGCTCGACCTGACCGGGCCCAACATGGTGCGAGACCTCCTCTGGCTGTGCTCCAGGAACGTCCCCTGGGAGGAGATGCCGAGTGCTTGCCTCTCCCGGCTCTGCGCCACCCTGGTGCCATCCAAGGCCTCGACGAAAAAGAAAGCGCCGGCACCGTCCTCGTCGTCCTCGTCGTCCTCGTCGTCCTCGTCGTCCGGTGCTTCCGCCAGCGTCTCCCCGCCATTTGACCGTGTTGCCCCTGTCTGGCGGGACGACGTGCCCGAACATGTCCCGTTCTGGCAATGGGTCGCGGCGAATGCGACCTTCCCCATGGTCCATGTCGAATGCGTGACGGAGGCCGCGGGCGTGAGTGATTGCGATGCGGCGAATCTCCAGGTGGTGTCCGTGAAGGCACCCAAGGCCCCGGAGAGCGAGCCCTTCCACTTCGTGCACTTCCCGAGCATCCCCAGAGGGGGGGCCCTCAAGGGCCTGCTGAATGACCTTCACACGAATCACAAGATAGACACCCCGTTGCCCCTGGACATCAAGGCAGGCGATGAGATTGTCTGGGGCGCTGTTCGCTGGAAGGTCACCGAACTCGGCAAGCAGAAGGGCCTGGTCGTGGGCAAGAAGCCCATCACGCTGATCCGCCTCTGACCCCAGCGCGAGGGACGGCCTGGCTGGGAGGGTACCTGTCGCGCCTCAGTCCGCATGTCGGGGTTCGCGGCGGTGAACGCGGCGGGGGGCATCCCCTTCTGCGGACAGCTCAAGACGACCCATCACGGCAGCCTGTCCCTGCGCCACGCCCAGCTTGAACGACGCACCGGCCTGAGTCGAGCCGCGCGCGACCCCGGCCGGCCCTCGACGAGTCCTGGAGTCACATGTTCCAGAACCCGTCGGGTGGTTATCGCGAGCACTCCATCCCAGTGCCCTCCATGGAGGGCATGTCGGGCAACCGGGGGCAGCCCCGAGGCCGCGTCAGCCAGACTAGTGGGCGGACTGAACGCCGACCGTGCGGCCGTTCAGCGGCTGCACCGGACGGTTGTTCGGGTTGATGTGCGGAATCCGCTCGAACGCGGCGATCTGCGCGTCGGACATCTGGATGGGGTTCTTCATCACGAACCACTGGAGCCCCTCGCTGCAGGGGGGCGTGGTGAGCGAGCCGGCGTACTGGAAGAAGGCGCGGTTGAAGGGCAGGAGCGCGCTGGCGTTGAGGAGCGCGCCCGTCGGGTTGCTCTCCTCACCCTCGTGCCGGGGAAGGTGACGGAATGCGGTGAACAGCGCCGCGTTCACGAAGCCCTCCTCGATGAGGACGCCCACGACGGCCTTGGGCGTGCCAGCGGCGTCGGTGTGAACCAGGTGCACCTCGAGCGGATAGCTCACGCCGTCCTTGGTGTGCTCACTGGGGGTGTGGAAGTGGAACTGCGCGAGCTTGTACTCGTTGGAGCCGACGGTGATGGTGCTGCCCGCGTCGTAGTTGAACACCACGGTGTGGCCGTTGTTGACCATGCGCACCCGGCTGGTGCCGTAGTGGAAGCTGGGCGCCGCCACGTTGGTGTGCGCGGAGCCGGACGTGGACAGCGCCACGGGGGACTGCTGCACGCCGGTGGAGCACATCGCCGCGCCGGGGACCTCGTCCCAGTGCTCGGGGCTCAGCGTCTGCGCATAGCCCCAGTGAGCCTCTTCGCTGCTCGCGGCGGGCTGTGTGTCATTGGCGAGAGCAGCCGAGCTCAGACACAGGGAGGTCATCAACGCACCCTGGAGGGCGCGCACGGAAACAGTTCGGATGGAGGACATGGCTGTGGATTCCTTGTTGCATGCAGGTTTCCGACACCCGGGGGGCATCTCTGGCTTTGGCCAGACACGTCCCTCCACGAGGTGGAATTCGTCGGGTATTGTGCCGTTGCCGGCACCTGCGTCTCGGGTTGAGGTTTATTTTTAACCCATCCGGAATTATTCGGAATGTTTTGAAATAAAGCGTAATGAAACAGACACGTGACGCCGCGCTGCGTAATGACTCTCGGTTTCTTGGCGCATGGAGACATGCGAAGAAAATGAGAAGGGCCGCGGACACATCAGTGTCCGCGGCCCGGTTGCTTCATGTCTGGTGTGGCGGGGGTGGGCTCAGGGCTGGAAGAACGTCGGGGCGAACGCGTCCGCGGGCGCGCTGTCCACGAAGTTCTTGTCGTCGAGCGTCACCGGCGTCGTGGTGTCGGAGGTCTGGTTGATGACCAGGTCCCTGACGAAGGCGGTGAACTCCACGCCCGCGTCCGTCCCCGCGTCGGTGCCGGCATCCGTCCCGGCGTCCGTGTTCGTTCCCGCATCCGGATGGGGCGGGAAGGGCGGCGGGTCGTGGTCGTCGTTGGTGCATCCCGTGTAGGCGAGGACGGTGCCAAGGATGGCGACACAGGCCACTGCTCGGAGCGTGCTCATGGGCTCACGTCCCGTCGCCGTTGGCACCCGCCTGAGGCGTGGTGAGGTAGGGGAAGACGGCGTCGAACTGGGAGGCATCCTGGAGCACCGCGTCGTGGAACGGGATGTTGCGCGCGGGGGCCTGCGTGTCGTCCGCGAGCAGGTAGCCCATGGACACGCGCAGCGCCACGTCCACCACGTCGTCGCCAGGGCGGCGACCGTTGGGGAAACCCGCCGGGTCACACCCCGGGTTGTTCAGGGTGAGCTGGCCGTTGACGAAGCACGCGGCGGCGCCCAGGTTGTTCTGTCCGGCCTTCGCCGTGGCGGGCAGCGCGGTGTTGAGCCGCTGCATCTCCGCGGTGGAGCCGTTCGCATTCACGTTGGCCACGCCGGTGAGGAAGGCGGCCACCAGGTCCGCGCGCGGGAAGACGGTGGGTGCCCTCACGCCATCGGCGCTGAAGAGCAGCTCCAGGATGGCGGGCAGCGTGGGGTGGGTGACGTAGTCGGCGAACTGGGCGTCGTTCTTCGGCTCGCTCGCGTTGAAGCGGTCCTTGTCCTTGATGCCGATGACGACCTCGTTGACCAGCGGCATGCCCAGGCGGCTCACCTGCGTCCACGCGCCACCTTCACGCGAGGGCGCCGTATACGAGGCGGTGGGGTTGATGGCGCGCGCCTGACGGACGCTGGCGGAGGTCCACGCGCCGATGACGTCCTGGGTGCCCGCCTTGAGGCAGGAGATGGGGACCTCGAGGGCCAGCGTGGTGATGTTCTTCTTCGCCAGCGGATTGGGGACGGCGCCGCGCGCGCTCGGGTCGATGATGACCGCCGCCGGGGCGTTCACCAGGTCGAACACGGGGCCCAGGTTCACCGCGAAGGGCTCGCGGCGCTGGCCCACGAACAGCTTCGCGGTGCCGGTGCAGCCGGGGATGTTGACGTTGTGGATGTGCTGGCGGGAGTAGGTCTCGTACGTGGCGGCGTTGCCCAGCGACTTGGTGCCCACGTAGTCCGCCGGCTTGGCGAAGACGGTGGCGCCGCCCGCGGTGTTCGTCACGTCCTGTCCGGCCGCGCCGCGGCGGGGGCCTCGGACGACCTTGACGGTGTAGTTCTCCTGGACGTTCTGCGCGCTCCGGTCCGCGGTGGTGATGGCCCCCACGTTGGTGAAGGGCACCGACACGCTCTTGGTGTTGCCGGCCGGGCCCACGTTCAGGGTGATGCCGTTGGCGCCGTTGAGGTTGTTGGTGAAGCGGAACTGGAAGGTGAGGTCCTCGATGGCATCCCCGGTGTTGTCGACGTGGATTTCGTAGAGGGCATCCGGGTCCAACGAGAAGTAGTTGGGGCCGCCGTACGCGTCCTGGAGGGGCAGGTAGTTGGCGATGAGGGTGACGAAGTCCCCACGGTCCGGCTCATAGCTGCGGAACATGTAGAAGTCGGTGGCGTCGACCTTGGGCATCCGGGTGATGAAGGGGGCTTCACGGTGGCTGGAGGCCTGGGCGGTGGGTACGAGTAGCGCCGCCGCGAGCGCCAGCGCGCCCGCGAGTTGTCGTCTTTGCATGCGTGTCTCCACACTGCGTTGGGGGGCAAGTCCCACCGGCGGGCCCAGACGGCGCCGCGCATCCGGTGGTGCATGTATTACGGCGGTGCGACGCGATTGGATGGGTCAGAGCGGCAGGACGCTCACGTCCAGGGCCCGCTCCGCGAGCCACACACAGGCGATGAGTCCGATTGCCGCCGAGCCGCCGACGAGAATCGCGCGCCGATACACCGTCGCTCCGCGCAGCATGAAGGCGACGGGCAGGAAGACGGCGACACACGCGAGCTGCCCCAACTCCACGCCCACGTTGAATCCCAGCAGCGTGGTGGCGAGCCCCTCCGCGGGCAGGCCCAGGTCGGCGAGCACCGACGCGAAGCCGAAGCCGTGCAGCAGGCCCAGCGCGAAGGCGACGGCCCAGCGGGTGCCTCGGATAGAGGGGAAGACGTTGTTGGCCGCCGCGAGGATGACGCTCACCGCGATGGCGGACTCGACGAGTCGGGAGGGCAGCGCCACCAGCCCGAGCGCGGCGAGGCTCAGCGTGAGCGAGTGGGCCACGGTGAAGGCCGAGACGATTTTCACGACGTCTCGCAGCGCGGGGCCGAACCGGTCCACGGGCTCCCAGCCGCCCTCGGGGGAGCGCTTCAGGACGGAGGGCAGGAGCAGCGCCAGCAGGAACAGCAGGTGGTCCAGGCCCGCCCAGATGTGCTCGATTCCAGAGAGCACCATGCCGCCGAAGTGGCTCCACGCGGACAGGTTCGCCAGCGGCACGTCCACGGTGTGGTGGGACGCGGAGAGCACGAGGGTGCCCTGGCCCTGTCCGCCGGCCACCTGGATGATGCCTCGGTGCTGCGGGTCGCGGTCGAACAGGAGCGTGTAGTCCAGCGTCAACGCGGAGGGCCAGGTGGGGCAGGCCGCCTGGAAGTCGAGCACCGCATAGGCCCCATCGGAGTGCCGCGCCACGCGAAGCGCGCCCTCGGGGGTGGTGGGGCAGGGCGCGCCGGCCGTGCCCACGGACAGTCGCGAGAGGACGTGACGGGTGATGTCCTGCTGCCGGTCGCGCACCTCGCCCCAGGCCAGGGCGCCGTCTCCGTTGGAGTCGAGGCCGAGCACCGCGTCGAGGTCCCTGAGCGCCACGTCCCATCGACCGGTGAAGCCGTGGGGGGCGCGTTCGAGGCGCAGGTAGCTGTCGCTCGGCTTGTGGGCCAAGGCCATGGAGGGGAGCAGCACGAGCAGGGCGAGGAAGCGATTCATGGCGCTGCCTTCTTCAGGCGCGTGGCGAGGGCCAGGAGTCCCGGGTCCTCGCAGGCGATGGCTTCGAGCCAGGTGAGGGCGGGCTTCGCCGCGTCGGGCGTTCCGGCCGCGAGCGCGGACTCCATGAGGATTCGCACGTCCCAGGGCTCGCGCTGCACCTCCCAGTTGGCCTGTGCGAGCGTCAGCGCCTTGTTCGCGTCCTTCTCCACGTGCAGCGCGAACCGGGCCTCTTCACGCCCGTGCAAGGTGTCCCCACGAAGTCTGCTGGCCGCATAACGCGAGGCCAGCTCGGTGGTGAGTGTCGCTGCCTCCGCCGAGCCCAGCGCCGTCTCGGCGAGCACGCGGCGCAGCAGGTGGCCGTCATCCGTGGCGTGGTCCTTCATCAGCCGCGAGGCCTCGGCCGGCCGGTTCAAGTCCAGCAGCAGGTCCGCGAGCGCAGCGCGGGTGTACGCATCATCCGGGTCGGCCGCGAGCGCCTGCGCATAGAGCAGCTCCGCGCGTCGGGTGTCTCCCGAGCGAGCAGCGGCCTCCCCCAGGGTGGACAGCGCCCAGGCCTGCTCTTCCGGGCTGCCCAGGGCCCCGCGTCGGGACATGGCCTCGGAGAGCCGCGCATAGGCGCGCCCCGAGTGTCCCGCGACGCTGTCCACCTGCGCCCGGCACACGGTGGCGGTGAGCGCTCCCGCGAGGGTTTCCAACGGTGCGCAGCTCTTCTCCGCCTCGGCGTGCTGGCCCCGGACACCCAGCACCACGGCGCGCGTCAGCCAGGCCTGGGCATCCCTCGGGTCCTCGCGCAGGGCGGCGTCCAGGTCCGCGAGGGCCGCGTCGAATTCGTGGCGACTCTGGCGCAGGGTGGCGCGCAGCAGGAGGACCTCGTGCGGCGGCCGGGGCTCGTCCCACCAGGGCGCGAGCGCGGCCTGGGCCCACCCGAGGTGCCGTGGGTCTCCCCGGGCGCGTCCCTCCTTCAGCTCCAGGCGAGCCAATCGCACGGCCAGCTCCAACTGGCGAGGCTGGGCGTCCAGCTCCTGTCGCAGGGCGGCGCGTTCGCGGGCACGGGCGTCGGTGGCCCGGGCGGGCACCTGCTCCAGGACCTCCGTGTCGCTCTGGGGCGTGAAGGGCGCGGACGCGGTGTCGGGGCCCCGGCTGCAACCACAGGCCAGTGCGAGCACGACACCCAGGACGCTGTGACGGGGCCGCATGACGGAGCGCATTGCCCCTCCTTACGGCCCTGTGTCGTCCCTGGATTTCCCACCGATTATCGGTGGGAGGCGCCGGAGGGCCCCGTATCGACGGGGCGGGTGACCGGGGACTCCGCGTCGCTCCGTATGCCTCGTGGGCCCGCTACTGGCCCTTGTGTCGGCTCCCCGAGAGGGGGCCGGGTCCCCGGTCCTGGCGCCTTGTGTCATAAACGAGGGCGCCCGCTGCCTCCTGGAGCTTTGTTCTTGAGACTCTCATCCCTCCTCGCCAAAGACGGCCTCCAGCGACTGCCAGCCCGTATCCGAAGGAGGCTCGCCTTGGAGGCGCGGCGGCTGGTGATGATGGGTGTCACCCATGTTCCACCGGTGAAGAGCGGCCTGGAGCTGCTGAGCTTCGAGTTGTCGCTGCTGCTCGCCCAGAAGAGCCAGGACCTGTACGGCGCCAGCTACTACGGCGCCGGGCGCAACCCGAAAGACCGCGAGGGCAACAGCGGCTACGAGCACTACCGCCGGGACTCCAGCCACGCGAACAAGGCCGCCTATCTGCTGTGGAAGCACTTCGACGTGCGCGACTCCCTGGATGTGGGCTGCGCGCTGGGCTTCACGGTGCAGGCGCTGAGGGAGCTGGGCTGGGACACCCAGGGCAGCGACTTCAGTGACTTCGCCATCCACCATGCTCCGTGGGACGTGAAGCCGCACCTGTCGCTCGGTGACTTGTCCCAGCGGCTGCCCTTCGACGACGGCCAGTTCGAGCTGGTCTCCGCCTTCGAGACGCTGGAGCACCTGCCGCCGGCCCTGGTGCCGCACGCGATTTCGGAGCTGTACCGCGTGACACGGGGCTTCCTCGTCGTGACGGCGCCGTCCTTCGGTCTCTGTGGCACGGGGCCGGACGGCTGGTTCGACGGGAAGGTGCGGCCGGAGCGGCTCGCGCACTATCAATCGCTCGGGCCCGACTACATGGGCCCGGTGCCAGAGGAGGACCTGGCGCGCGACGAGTGGGACCGGCCGTTGGAAGGGCACGTCACGATTGCGTCGTTCGCCTGGTGGCGTCGCCAGTTCGAGTCCGCGGGCTTCGTGCTTGCCCCGACGCTGGAGCAGCGGATGTACGCGGACATCGAGGCCGTGGGCCTCCGGGGCCTCTGGAACCTGTATGTCCTGCACCGGCCGGGGGTGGCACTGCCCTCTCCGGACCTGCGCGCGCCGGAGGAGCAGGCGAGGCTCGCCCGGCGGTGGGACGTGTCTCTGCGCGCGGGCTGAGGGGCCGCGCTATTCGAACAGGGACAGCTCGGAGAGGCCGCCCATCGTCGCGCCCGGAACGGGCGCGCCCACGAAATTGAAGCCCACCGCGCGCAGCCGCACATGGCGCACGGGACGCGCCTCCTCCGTCACGGGAGCATCGAGGAAGTGGGGGCCCTTGATGAGGGAGAGCCGTCCGTCGAAGGGACTGTCCCACTGAGTCATCTCCTCGAAGAATCGCCGCGGGCCGGCGAGCTGCGGCGGTAGGGTGTAGTCGGCCGGAGCGATGCGCAGCAGCGCCAACTGCGTCCATTGCTCCGCGTCCTCGCTCCCCTCCAGCAGGAACCCGGTGAACGTGCCTCCCTCCGCTCCTCGCACCACCACATGCCGCAGCTTCTTCGGCTCGGGGAGCGTGACGACCAGCGACTCCACCGGCTTGCCGCCGAAGGAGACGGCGTCCAGTCGGCCATCCGTCCAGGGACAGCCCGTCGCGGGCGAGGGTTGGCACGCGGCGCCTCGACTGACAGGCACGAGCCCCCCTGGCGCCAGGGGCAGCTCCTCCGTGCGCCATTCCATGCGGAACCACAGCTCCGAGTACTTGCCTCCCAGTGGGTAGAACCAGAACTCTCCCACGGAGGCGGCCCGCAGCCTGACGGTGGGCTGGGGGAAGTCCTCCAGCACGTAGCGACTCGCGGTCCATGGTGAAGTGGGAATCCAGGCGCGGAACAGCGGCTGTCCTCCATTCAGGACGAAGAGCGCGGCTTCGGGCGTGGTGGGGTAGTCGATGACGATTTGCTGATTCACATCGGAGGTCTGCGCGTACTCCCCGGTGATGGGAGGTTCCGGCAGGGGTGGCGCGGCGCCGAACGTCACGGACGCGCCCTGCGGGTGAGGGGTGACGGCGAGCTGGGAGTCCCAGATGCGCAGCGGGGGAAGCTCCACGTCGTCGTGGAAGGTGAACGACGCGAAGACGGCCGCGCCCGCTTCGTCCCGCCATGACGCGCGAAAGCGATAGGGCTGGAGCCAGGAGTTGGGCGTGTTGACGGACTCCACGTCCCCGTAGCGCATCTCCAGGAAGAAGTCCCCGCTCTGCTCGGTGGAGGACTCCGCGTAGGCCTGGAACACCGAGGGCTCGAACACGTAGGGCCCTTCTCCCATGGGCACCTCGTGTCGGGTGCGCGCGTACGGTACGACGCCGCCGCTGACGGGCGTGCCGTCGCGCCGCTCGACGCGGCCGTACACGAAGACGGACTCGTCCTGCATCCGCTCACACCCCGACGACAGCAGCAGGAAAAACAATCCCAGACATGATGGGTGGCGCATCTCAGTAGCTTCCCTTCAGGCCCAGCATGGGCAGGATGACGGGCAGTCCCAGGGCCTCGCGGCGGAGCTTTCCGGCCGTCCGCTTGTACTCGTAGGCGAACACCTCCTGCTGGAGGGAGAGGTTGAGGATGTCCAGGTAGGCCTCGAGGTTGAAGTCCTTGAGCGACCAGGATTTCGCGGCGCGGAAGTCCACGCGGAAGAAGGGCGCCAGCCGCTCCACCTGGTCCGCGTCCTTGCGTACCCAGGCGCGGAAGCCTTCGGGGTTGACGACGGAGCGCTGGGAGACGGAGGAGACCTCACCGGACTCCGGGCGGCCGGTGTTGAAGTGCACCACCGTGCCCACCGTCCAGTTGTTCGCGAGCTTGTAGCTGAGCGCGGCGTTGAAGACGTGCACCTGCTCGAAGGCGAAGGGCAGCTCGCCCTCGGTCATCTCCCGGATGGTGTTGTTGTCTGCGTAGCGCGCGAAGCGCCGGTGGCGCTTGCTCTGGAGGAAGCTGTAGCTGACCCAGCCGAACCAGTCGCGTCCCAGCGGGTGTCGCGCCATCAAATCCAGACCATACGCGTACCCTCGGGCCGCGGGGTCCTCGCGCTGCTGGCCTCGCCGCTTGCGGTTCTCCAGGACGTCCTGCACGTCGAACTCCACCGTGCGGAACAGCGGGTTGTAATAGACGTCCGCCGTCACCTCCAGGCCCTCGGTGGCCTTCCACTCCGCGCCCACGTCGAACTGCGCGCCCTCCTGGACTCCGTTGCGCAGGCCCGACACGTCCAGCGCCGGCAGGTGGAGCAGCACGGTGGGGGACTGGTGATACATGCCACCGCCGCCCTTGAGCGTGAGCGATTCGGAGAGCTGGTGGCGCACGGCCAGCCGTGGCTCCACGACGACGTGTTGGATGCCGGGCACCAGGTGGTAGCCATCCACGCGCACGCCGGGAGACACCACCCATTTGTCAGAAGGGCGCCATGTCGCTCCGACGAAGCCTCCGACGAAGGTGGCCAGGGCCGAGGGCTGCTTGAGGGGATGGGCGTCATCCGTCGGCCGCCAACCCGGAGTGCGCGCGGAGCCGGTGATGCCCGTGGCCACGCGTCGGTGCTCCACGTCCGTGCCCACCTGGACGTCCAGCGCCTTGGACAGGCGCCGCGTCCACCCGGCCCGAGCCGCGAAGGTGAGCTGGTCCAGTCCGTACTCGCCCGCGAGCACCTCCTCGGGGCCCCGCTCCGGGTTGCGCACCACGCGCCGGTAGCCCAGCAGGGACACCTCATCCAGGCCCACTGTGACGCCCAGCTCGCCCTCTCCGCCCGCCAGGGGGTGGGTGCCGCGCAGGTCCACGCGGTGGAAGCGGGAGACGATGGTGGCTCCCAGGCTGCCCTCGTCGGGGGCGGTGGCCTCGCCCGCGTCGTCGGAGCTGCCGAGCGCGAACAGGCGCAGCTTTCCCTCACCCACTTTCTGCTCGACGCGGGCCTGGTAGTCCCAGAAGGCCGCGTGGATGGGATTGTCTTCGTGGCTCTTGAAGAGGGCGTACGCCAGGGGGATGAGCAGCCCGGTGTAGCTGTAGCGCCCCGCCATGGTGACGGAGGTGCCTGTCTTGTCGAAGGGCACCTCGACGAAGCCGCCCGCGTTGATGAGGTCCGCGTAGGCGGCGAAGTGCGGCTTGTCCTCGCGCGGTTTGCTCAGCCGTCCTTCCACCGCGCCGCCCAGCAGCCGTCCGTACTGCACCGGCGGCGCGCCGGGATGGAAGTCGATGGTGTCGATGAAGTCCGGGTGCACCACCGCGGGCCCAAGCAGCAGGTGGTACAGCATGGGGACCCGCACGCCATCCAGGTAGTAGCCGGTCGCGCCGGGCTGACCTCCGCGCACCACGGGATAGCCCAGGCCCGAGGCGACGCTGCCCACGCCCGGCATCAACATGATGACGCGGAAGGGGTCACCCTGTGTGCCGGGCACCTCGCGAAGCTCCTGCTCGTGCAGGGTGATGCGATTGACCTCCGTGCGGGGGCGGTCATCCCTCACCACCGTCTCGTAGGGATTCACGCGGGTGGGTTGCAGGCGGTAGACGACGTCGAGCGACTGGCCCTGCTCCAGCGACTCCTCGAACGTCGCGGGTTGGTGGGCCGGGGCTCGCACCAGGAACGTGTGGGCGCCCGGAGCCAGCTCCAGCGCGAAGCGGCCGCCCACGTCCGTGACGGCCACGGGCTCCTCCGCGCCGTCCAGGAACAGGGCCGCGTCCGCCAGCGGCACCCGGGTGCCCAGGGCGCGGACCTCGCCGCGCAGTCTCGACTGGGTGAAGCGCAGGGTGGCCGGGGGCTCGAAGTGGTAGGCAAACGGCAGGCGAACCGACACCCATCTCCCGTTCAGGCTTGGGGGAGTGAAGCGCAGCCCTCGCGCGGCGCGGACGGCGGCCTCCGTGAGGGGGGCCAGTGTGGCTGGCTCCTTCACCGTCACGTCGACGACGAGGCCCTGCTCGTCAATCTGGAGGATGAGCTTCACCTCGTCCGGGGGGCCCTCCAGGCCCTCGGGCCAGGTGGCGGGAGACTCCGTCACGAGCTGGGGCGTGAGGAGCGAGACGCTGCCTCCATCCGCCTCCAGCTTCA
The DNA here is from genome assembly GCF_013372595.1 of Myxococcus sp. AM011. NCBI lineage: Bacteria > Pseudomonadati > Myxococcota > Myxococcia > Myxococcales > Myxococcaceae > Myxococcus > Myxococcus sp. AM011. Next base: position 20,027 of record NZ_JABXEM010000113.1, on the reverse strand, counting down.
GCCGCGCGGCGTCCTCGGCGGAGACCGTGGTTCCCGCGTCCGTGGCCTGGACGTCGACCTCCACGGCGCGAGGCTCACTGGTGGCGGAGGGGGCGGCTTGTCCTCGCGCCAGGGTGGGAAGACAGACAGCCCAGAGCAGGAGGGGGACTACAAGGGGTCGGCGGGCGCCCATGGTTCGACGTATACGATGGCACCTCACGGCTCTGGCTCAGGCGACCGCCGCTGGGTGGCGCAAGCACAGACAAGCGAAACTGTCTACCCATGGGGGCGGTTCGGCCCGGACCCCGGGGACTGCTCAGCACTCCGGCAGGCCGACGCTGAGGTTTGCGACCTCGAGCACGTTGACGGCGAGCCCGCCGCGAGCGGTCTCCTTGTACTTGTCCTTCATGTCGCGGCCGGTGTCGCGCATGGTCCGGATGACCTTGTCCAGGCTGACGAAGTGGCGTCCGTCGCCGGAGAGGGCCATGCGCGAGGCATTGATGGCCTTCACGGAGGCCATGGCGTTGCGCTCGATGCAGGGCACCTGCACCAGGCCGCCAATGGGGTCGCAGGTGAGGCCCAGGTTGTGCTCCATCGCGATTTCGGCGGCGTTCTCCACCTGGAGGGGCGTGCCTCCGAGCACCTCGGTGAGGGCGCCCGCGGCCATGGAGCAGGCGCTGCCCACCTCGCCCTGGCAGCCGACCTCGGCGCCGCTGATGGAGGCGTTCTCCTTGTAGAGCACGCCGATGGCGCCGGCGGTGAGGAGGAAGCGCACCACGCCGTCCTCGTTCGCGCCGGGCCAGAAGCGCCAGTAGTAGTGCAGCACGGCGGGGATGATGCCGGCGGCGCCGTTGGTGGGCGCGGTGACGACGCGGCCTCCCGCTGCGTTCTCCTCGTTGACGGCGAGCGCGTAGAGGTTCACCCAGTCGAGCACGGTGAGCGGGTTGGTGAGGCCGGCCTCGGGGCGGCTGAGCAGGCGCTGGTACATGGCCGCCGCGCGGCGCTCGACCTTGAGGCCACCCGGGAGGATTCCGCTGGACGCGCAGCCGCGACGCACGCACGCCTGCATGACGTCCCAGATGCGCAAGAGCCCGGCGCGGATGTCCTGCTCGGAGCGCAGCGTCTTCTCGTTCGCCATCATCAGGGCGCTGAAGGGCATGCGCTCCCGCTCGCACAATTCCAGCAGCGTCGCCGCGGACTGGAAGGGGAAGGGCAGGGGCGTGGTGTCCTTGCGCAGCGGGTCCTGTCCGACGGACGCGGACTCATCGACGACGAAGCCGCCGCCCACGGAGTAGTAGACGCACGCGTCCAGCTCCACGCCGTCCGCGCCGAAGGCGGAGAAGCGCATGCCGTTGGGATGGAAGGGCAGGCTGCGGCGGCGGTGCATCACCAGGTGCTCACCGTCCTTGAAGACGATGTCCCGCTGGCCGAGCACGCTGATGCGGCCCTCGGTGCGCCAGCGCGTGACGATGGCGGGGATGCCCTCCACGTCCACGGCCTCCGGCGTGTCGCCGCGCAGTCCGAGCACCACGGCCTTGTCGCTGCCGTGGCCCTTGCCGGTGGCGCCGAGCGAGCCGAACAGCTCCACCTTCAGGCGCGTGAGCTTCTCCAGGTGACCGCGCTCCGCCAGACGCAGCACGAACGTGCGCGCGGCTCGCATGGGCCCCACGGTGTGGGAGCTCGAGGGACCGATACCAATCTTGAAGAGGTCGAAAACGCTGACAGCCATCGCGGGCGCAACATGCCACGTTTCCACTTTTGTCCCAGCGCCTCGCGGCGTGACGTTCCTGCTCCATGTGAAGCGCGCGACTTCTTGGCGTGCCAAGGAGGTGAAGCTCGGCGAGGTGGCGAGCGAGCACGTCGAGTGGAGTGCGCCGGTTCTTGCCGCAGGAGGCCATGGCGAACGCACTGCGTCGTGAGGGCTGGGGTGTTCTTCTCTTCGGAGACTGGAATGGGTGGAGCGGGTCTTCGCGGGTCGGTCGAACGCGCGGCGCGGGTGCGGGGTGACGGCTCAGGCGACGGCGCGCTCGGGGCGCAGAGGGGGGGGACTCGCGCGGCGCTCCTCTTCGGTGAGGGCGAGTGACTTGCGGTATTCGGCGGCCTCGGCGATGCGGGTCAGCTCGAACTCGCCGTGGTGTTCGTGCACGGCCTTGGCCACCTCGTCGAGGGAGACGCGGAAGAACTCCTTGCGCTCGTTGATGCGGTTGACGCGGCGTTGGGCGAACGTCCGGTGCAGGGCGGCTTCGAGCGACGGTGCGTCCGCGGTGCGGATGATGGCGTGGACGTCGAACTCGAAGGGGACGGAGGCGTCGCCCAGTTCGTCGATGCGGTCCTGGGGCACGAGTCGTCGCGTCATGCCGACCTTGTAGATGTCTTCTCCGAAGGAGCCGATGTTGGAGATGACGTAGACGTGGCCGGTGCGGGTGAGCTGGGCCTGGGAGATGGCGCGCTGACGTTCCTGGTCCTCGGCGACGCGGCGCTCCAGTTCGGCGATGCGTTCGAGGAGCTTGGATTGTTCGGCGCCCTTGCTGCGCTCCAGTTCCCCACGGGCCTTGCGCAGGGCTTCTTCGTCACGCTGGGCTTCGCGTTCGGCCTCGAGCTTCGCGCGTTCGAGTTCGCGCTGCGCGGTCTCCTCCTCGCGCATCTGCTCGCGGATGCGGCGTTGTTCCTCCTTCTCCTCCTGGCGCTTCTCTTCGTATTCGTGGGCGAGGCGCAGTTCTTCCAGTTTGAGTTCGACGTAGTCGCTGGCGATTTCGCACCGCTGAATCTCGGTGAGGCCATTGATGGCCTCGGAGGCCTTCTGGATGCGGGCCTCCATGGCCTTGATGTTCTTGTAGGTGACCTTGGCGACACAGGCATCGGCTTCGCCGTTGAAGGCGCGGAGCATCAGCTTGAGAGTGCGGTCCGTCTGCTTCTTGCCTTCGGCCTTGCTTCCGTTGACCGTCCATTCAATCTTGCAGGAGGCGGCTTGCTTGTTCTTGAGCATGGCCTTCTGTCGTTCGCGGAGGGTGTCGAGGCGGTGCTCGTACTTCTCCGAAGAGGAGAGGTTGTAGATGGGTTTGTAGAATCCGTAGGAGCGGAGGATGGTCTCCTCTTCGAGGGGGAGGAGTTCGGCGCGCAGTTTGATGATGAGTGGTTCGAGGCGGGCCTGTTCCTCGCGGGCGTGACTGCGTCGGGCCTCGACTTCGCGGACGGCCGCGTCCGCCTGTTCCCTGGCGCGGGCGAGTTCCGTACGGCCTTGCTCGCGGGCGCGGGAGAGTTCCGTCTGGGCTTGTTCGCGGGCCTGGGTGAGCTCCGAGGCGATGCGGGCGCGTTCGAGGCGGATGGCCTGGTCTGTGGAGGCCCTGACCTGTTCAAGGTCTGCCTTGGCGCCCCGGATGGCGGCGTCCGCGAGCTCGCGTTCCCGGGCGAGCTCGGAGGCCACGCGGTTGCGCTCGGTGGCGAGCATGTGCTCGGACTCGGCCTTGAGGCGTTCGAGGGAGGAGAGGACGCGCTGTCGCTCGGCCTCCACGTCGAGCACGGGTTTGAAGCGGGTGCGGACGGCGCGGAGTTGGAGGGCGGTGCGGACCAGGAGCCCGGTCAACAGCAGGCTCGAAATCGCCAGGGCCAGGACGGCAGGCTGCATGGAGGTCTCCCCCGTGAGGTGTCCCCGCCGTCGGATGGTGGCGTGGAGGAGGAGGACTGTGCGCCCGAGGAGGTTTGCCGGGGTATCACCCCCGGGGGGTATTGTTTCGTCCCCGTGTCACCTGTTGCTCAGGCGTGCTCTCGTGGGGCAGGGCGACAGAGGAAACGATTATTGACGGGGTCATGATTCATTGAATGGCTTGGATACCCCGCTCCATGCGTGTCGTTCTCGCGGCGAGGGTCCCTCTGTGTCAGGGCGGATGTTGCCTCGACTGGCCGGCCGAGCCGACACCACTGATGGGGGGCGGGGTCGATGCCAATCTTTGCCTCAACCCCCGATAGGACCTGTTGCTGGCGACACCTCGGCGAACACCGGCGATGGCGGCGAGAGTACCCGTGCCCCCGGGATGCGGCATGACTGGATAGACGTCTCCCCGAGTAGACGGCCGTCCGTGTTGCGGGACGCCGTCATGGTTCCCGCTCTCCGTGGCTCCTGAGTTCAGGATGGAATCACACTGGGGGGCTGGGCTGGCCGAGTCGAATGGCTTGGTACTTCATGTTGCGTGGGAGTGAGGCCGACATGTCGGCACTTTCCTGGAAAGCCAATTGCAAAGGTGTCGTCAGGTTGAAGTGCGTAGCGCTTCTCTGCCTCGACTTTTGATTGCCCAGGGCCATGCTCGCGGAACGCATGGGCCCTCCTGGTCTTGGTGTGTGAAATCTGGTTGCCAGTGATTCGGGTGGAAAATTGCGACTGAGAGATGTGCAGGGGGACTCGATGATTCCGAACCGATGGGTTTTCGTAGGGTTGCTGTTGCTGGGGGTGATGACGGCGCGAGCAGAAGGACCGGCTCCAGCGTGGTTGGATGCCTATTCGCCGCGAGAGTCGGTTGCGCCCGTGGCGTTGGACAGTCCGGCCCCCTGGAGCGGAGCCACGTCGCTGGGGGAGGACCGGACGCGGGCCTATGAAGACGCGCATGCAATCTGGGAGTCACGGCGAGACGTTGCCCAAGCTGAACTCTCCGCGACGCTGACAAGGGCGCATGACGCTCTTGGCGCCCAATCTCCCTGGTGGGAGCGATTCTGGCATTCTCCCTGGCCCTCTGATGATGAGCGGGACGCGCTCGAACAATCACGCGAAGAATTGCTGAGTGCCAGGCAATCCCTCCAGGCCATTCGCAGCGGAGACGAAGCGGCGAACGCTTATCGCGCGGAGGTTCTTACGGAACTCGAGGGCCAGCTCAAGGGGCTCGAGACACGCATGAGTGGAGGCTACGCTCGAGCGTGGCTCATGCTGTGGGATGGGGGGCCGCACGAGGATGTCCTGCGGCTGAAGTCGAAGGTCCTGGTCTGGGAGACCCGACTCACCGTCGATGACCTGAGTCAGGTCGCTCGCATCGAGAAGCTCGATGTCACGGATCTCCAGGAGGGCGTTGTCGGGCAGCCGCTTCCCCAGCCCGTCACGGTGCGAGTGACGACTGTGAACGGGGAGCCGGTCCTTGGCGCGACAGTGACGTTCAAGGGGCAGTCGCCCTCGATTCCCACGTTTCTTCCCGTATCGGGAGGCACGACGCCTGCCTCTCAACTCTCGGTCCTCACGGATGAGAGTGGGCTGGCGTCGGTTCGGGTCCTTCCGGATACGAACATCCCGCGGAACTCCTTTCTCCGCGCTGGAATTCCCCATGGGCAGCGCCTGGGATTCAACGCGGTGACGGCGGAGACCACGAACGGTACCCAGACCTTCACGCTTCAAGCGTCCTTCGTTCATGTGGGGCTTCCGGATGTGCCTGCGGTGATCGATCGCCTGGCGAATGTCAGCGCTCCCCAGGAGGCGGCGATTCAGCTCGTCTCGCCGCTCTATGCCAGGGTCTTCGACCGCTACGGAAATGCCTGTGCGAATCAGAAAGTGACCTGGACCCAATTGGCGACCACGGGACGCTTCTTCCGAGTCCAGGACGCGGTGAGGCCCCAGGTATTGGACACGGCCAATCCAATGCAACTCATGGCGCTCGATGAGTGGACGGATACGGATGGTTGGGTAGGGCCCGGTTATATCCCGGGGACCAGCAATGGCACCTACTCCGTGACAGCGACAGTGGGGACGCTCAACAAGACTGTCTGGGTCAACGTCAACACGTTCGCGAGGTACACGCTCCGGGCGACGAGCAATGGCGACTTCAACGGGGCCTACCGGACGTCCGCTCCCGTGGTCAGGACCTTCCAGCTTCTGCGATGGCCGCAGAATGCTCCAGGATGGGTGCCGATTACTGGCAACGAGCCGGACCTGCTCGGTGTCGCGGTCCGCGTCCAGACCCATTCGGACCCCGAAGGAGACTTGCTCGCGTCGGTGGTGACGGCTCCGAGTCAGATCGGTTCCGACCCATTGGACGATGACAAGACGATGGTCTTCCGGCAGCGCTACCTGCTGCCGGATGGCTCCCAGCGTGTGTTCATGAGTGGCACTGTCTACGAGCGCCGCGCCAACAACCAGGTCGTGAAGGTGTGCTGCGATCGTGACCTCTACAGCTTCAATACGTCCACGACCCCCACGCTCGAATCGCGCCGGCGCCTCCAGAGCGGCGCGGTTGTTCCGACCGGTGGACTGGCCCTGACTTCCGATTCAGGGGTGGGGATGTCCGTGCGCAACCGCACGTCGGGTCAACTCTATGCCCGGATTACGGTCCAACCTCATACGTCAGGGGACGCGGTACTCGACGGCTCGAGTCTCGAGCGTGACGCTGACAACGACATCGTGCTACCCGCGGCGAGCAACCCCCTGCGCATCCTGCCGCTCTTGGCTGGAACGCAAGGCGGGCGGGTTCGCTTCGAGCTCTACGCGAAGGACCATGCCGAAACGCCACCCTTGAAGGTGCTCCAGGCCAGCGATGAGTTCGAAATCCTTCGGCCAGATGGAGACATCGTGCTGTCGGGATTGCCCTTGGCGGCCCGATGGATGCTGCCTGCCTGGGATTTTGTCTCCGCACAGAAGCCCACGCCCGGTCAGCCTCCTGATGAGGATGCACAGGCTCCCGTGGCGTTCCCGGCGCGCTTGGGGGTGAAGGTCTTTACCGATGGGCGCCTCGTGGTCAGTCGGATGGGAACGGAGCTGGCCTCGGCCAGGGTGCGGACGGATGCATCGGGAATCACGGAAGTCGTTCCTCTGAGCGGTTCTGTCACCCAGGGGCTCGAGGGCTTCGCATGGGCGGACGTTCCTCCTGGGGCCGTGGGAACGGAGGACCTGGATGTCACGCTGGTTCCGGAGAACCCCAATCAGGACGCCTTCCACGAAGCGGTGCCCCTGACGACCACTGCGGGAAGCATGAGCAAACTCCCGGTCGCCCACACCTTCGTCAAGGGTGTCAGCGTGGTGGACGGGCATCTGGTGAAGCAGGCGACGGATGTCGATTCGCCGAGCCGAGGCGTGGGGCTGGCGTGGACGCGGACTTATTCCTCGGGTGTCGCAGAGGAGGGATTACTGGGACCGGGCTGGTCGCACGGCTACGAGGGAGCTGTCCTGCCCGTGGGAGGCGGATTCCGCTACGTGGTCGTGGGAGGCGAAGGGAGCGGGCATACGTTCAATTGCACGGGGGAGGGCGTGGGATGTGTGCCCCAGCGCGGCTTCCACGGAACGCTGCGTGTCGAAGGGACGGGCTCGGGCCGCGAGTTCATCTTCCGCTCGAAGTCAGGTGTGGAGTATCGGCATGGATATCTCGACACCTCGGTGTATCCGGCCAGGTACCGCCTGACGTCCATCGTCGCTTCGACGGGGCACAAGGTGTCGCTGCGCTATGGCGATGCTTCGGTGGACAGGGCGCTGACACGGATTCATGACGAGTCGAGTGGTCGCCTGCTGCAGTTGAGCCACCAGCGTCAAGCGGGCCATTTGCGACTCCAGCGAGTGGAACTGCATCACGCGACCAGCGTGGATGCCACCACCCTGACTTCGCTGAATGTCTGCGTTCAGTACGACTATGACAACCAGCAGAGGCTGGCCAAGGCGTCTCGTTACGACGGAAGCTGTGGGAGCGGTGTTCCGGCCAGGGAAGAGTCGTATTCCTACGAGAGCGGTGCCACCGAACTGGGCCGGACGCGGATGTCTCAGCATGTCGGTCCGGATGGCCAGGTGGTTCGCTACACGTACCACAGCGCCAGCGAAGCGATGCCCGGTGAGGATGCCTACCTGCTCCTGATGAACAAGGATTCGCGGGTGAAGACGGTGGTGGAGACGCTCTCGACGCAGCCGCTGCGTGAGGCAACCACCCTTTTCACCTACAGCATCGCGCCCGAGTCGCGAACCGTGCTGGGGCAGTCGCTCACGACCTTCGCCACCGAGGTGAAGGGGCCTCGGCCCGAGGTGCCCGCGACACGCTACCGGATGATTGCCACGGGAGCCGTCGCAGAGTTGGAGCGGCCCGTGTCTGAGGGAGTGGTGGCACGCACGGGTACGTTGTGGGACGGCCTGCATCGGACACGGGCGGTGGAGCAGGACGCTCGGGGGCGGGTGACGCACTTCGCCTATGACGAGAAGGGCAACCTGACTGCGAGTCGCATCGAGGGAGCGGCGCTTCCGGCCTCCGACGGAGTGGCGGCCACGGTGGGCGTCACGGATGGCCAGGGACAGGTCGTCTCAGAGGTGGTGGAGAAGTGGGGTTACGACGCGAGCTTCAATGCGCTCGTGTGTCATGTGGACCCGGAAGGGTATGCCACGGTGTCCCGCGTGGACTCCACGGGGGATTCGCCCGAGGACCTCCTGCCGTTCGGAACGGGGCGGCTCCTGGAGACGCGTCGCTATGTGAATCGGGTGCCTCGCCCGGTGTTGTCGTCTCAAGCGACGTGCGCGGAGGCGGTGGCTTCGTTGGCGGAGTCTCCGCAGGACGTGGTGTCGCAGTGGAGGTATTGCGGCGTCGAGAACGCTTCGTGCTCGACGGGAGCACTCACGGGGGACTGGGTTCAGACGGTGGGAGCGGATGGGCACGTGGAGAGTGCCACGGCCTACGACGCTTATGGCCAACTGCAGTCGAAGACGCTCCAGGTGAATGGCGCGTCCACGGTGTCCGTCGAGTATGTGCACGACGCTCGAGGCCGCCTGCTGGAGGAGCAGGATGGACTGGGACGTCATCGGGTCCAGGAGTGGGATGGGTTGGACCGCGTGGTGAAGGAGGAGCAACTCAATTTCCAAGGGCCAGGGACGACTCGCACGCTGGAGTACACAGCGGGAGGCGCGCTTTGGACGGAGGAGATTGGAGATGGTTTCGTCCGGACACACAGCCTGGATGCAGCGGGTCGACGCGTGCGCACGCGGGAGTCCGGCGGCGGGCTCACGACGACGTTGGAGACCCGGTTCACCTATGACGAGGTGGGGAATCGCACATCAGTCACGGACAGGCGAGGTGTCCAGACGTCCACGCAGTACGACTACGCGGATCGCCCGGTGGCAGTCACCGTCTCCGTGGCGGACGGTCCTCGCTTCATCGCGAATGGAGGGAGTTCCGACGAGGTGGGTCGGGTGCGGACGGTGGCCCGGTTCGCATACGACGTCGTGGGCAACAAGGTGTGGGAGTCGGACGTGTCGGGTCATGACCGGACGTACCGGCTGGATTCGCTCTACCGAGTCATCGAGGAGAAGACCCCCGAAGTGCCGGGAGCGACCGAGGGTTCGTCCGCGGTGCGGTACACGATTGCGTCCGCGTACGACCTGAAGGGCCAGAGAGTCCGCCAGGTGGACGGGAACGGGCACGCCAGCACGGTGGAGTACGACTTGATGGGGCGTGCCATCGTCTCGACGGATGCGAGCGGGCGGGTAGAGCGCCGTCGTCACGATGCTCGGGGCAATGTGACGCAGGTGCAGTGGGCGGCGGGAGGTGTTCAGCACCGCATGCGGAACACGACGTATGACGGCCTGAATCGTGCGCTCTCGTCTGTGGAGACGGTGGAGAAGGCGTCGGGCCAGCATGTCTACACGACCCAGACGGTCCACGACGACTCGGCGCACGTCGAGTGGACGCGCAATGCTCGTGGCTTCGTGCAAGCCCGTCACTTTGATGGACTGGGTAGAGCCTTCAAGTCCGTGGAGGACGCGAGTGGCGGACCCCTGCCTCGGCAACCGGATGCCGCAGGGGTGGGGCCGGCACTCAACCTGACGAGCACGGTGGAGTATGACTCGTACGGACGGGTTGCCGCTCAGGTTGATGCGCTGGGGCGTCGCACGGAGACGACTCACGACGCACTGGGGCGTCGGGTGCATGTGCTGCATCCTATGGAGGCGATGGAGCGCCAGTTTTTCGATGGCGAGGGAAATCCCATCAGCACGTGGGATGTGCGAGGCCTGGAGCGACGATTTACCTTCGATGCGCTGGGGCGCGTGCGTTCCGAAGAGCTGGTGGAGGGCTTTTCCGGGGCGAGCTTTTGGCTGACGGTCAGTCAGCGGACCTATGAGGATGCCCTCGGATTGGATGGGCTGACACGCGAGAATGTGTTGGATGCCCGAAACCAACTGACGGTGCTCTACCGTGACGGCCTCAAGCGAGAGGTCCGTCGGGTCGACGCAGGTGGGTACAGTTGGGCGACCAGGTTCGACGCGCTGCACAAGAGACAGGAGAAGGACGCGAAGGGCCAGGTGACCCGGTTCACCTATGATGGTGTTGGTCGGTTGCTGAGTCAGACCGAGCACCCGTCGGTGGGGCAAGCCGCGACCTACAGTCAGTCCTGGAGTTACGACGACGCGGCTCGTGCGCAGACGTATGTGAATCGACGAGGTGTGCCCACGGCGAGTCGTTCCGATGGTCTGGGGCGCAAGGTGCACGAGGTGCGTGGTCAAGGAGATGTGGTGGCGGAGGAGTCCTGGACCCATGACGCAGGGAACAATGTCGTGCGCTCTGTGGATGCGAATGGCTACTCGACGGTTCGTCTCTACGATGGGGCGGGGCGACTGCTTGAGGAGACGTTGGGGGCGGGGACTTCGGACGCTGCGGCCACGCAGTTCCAGTACGACGCCGTGGGGCAGTTGACGCAGAAGAAGGGGCCGCGTGCGACGGGCGCCTCCTTCGATGTCCGCTACTCCTATGACGACCTCGGGCACAGAGTGCGTGAGGAGAATGCGCTCAATGAGGTCACTGTCCGTGTCTTTGACAATGCGGGCTTCGTGGATTGCGAGCAGCGACCCAATGCCCAGCCTACGCTGCCGCACGGAGGTGCTGCGGGGAAGAGCCGCGCGACGCTCACAGCGGAGGTGTGTCACCAGGATGGCGCTGCTGTAGCGCATTTCTCGCATGATGAGATGGGGAAACGACTGGGTGTCGTGGATGCGGGGGATCGCATCTATTACTTCAGGTATGACGAGGCGCGGAATCTCGTAGCGAAGCAAGACGCGAACGGAAACCTCACGACGTATGAGTATGACGCCCGCAACCTTCGTACGGCCGAGCATCAGCATCTGGATAAGCATCGGTCGCTGGTAGGCAGTCGGCGCGACGACTACCCGATGTTCGAGGCCGGAGCAGCGCCGTTTGGTGACGTTGGAACTCTCACGTGGCGGTACACGTACGACGAGAATGGGAATCTGGCCTCACAAGTAGATCCCAAGGGACAGCGCACGGTTTATCTCTATGACCTGTTGAACAGGCTGAGGGCGAAATCATATTCGCAATTTGCTTTGCCCCGAGTGCTTCCCTCGACGAGTGCGGACGGCTTTGTCTTAGACGGGGAAGGGAACGTGACGCGGGAGCATCAGTTCAAGAAGGTCTCGCCCAATCATGATGAAATCGGTGAATCGACGGTCTCCACGTTCGATGCGCTCGATCGGGTCAAGACGAAGCAGCGTCAGTACGACTGGAAACAGATCTCATATGACTACGATGCCATGGGACACCGCACACGTGTGGTGGACTCGGATGGCATCGAGACGACGTACGCATACGATGCACTGGGGCGCTTGAGGAGTGCGACGCTTCCCACGGGGACGATGCGTTACCACTACTGGCCCGATTCCTTGCCGAAGAGGACTGAATGGCCCAACGGCGTGTCCGAAGGGCGTTGTTATGACGCTGCCGGGCGCCTCGGCCAGTTGATCGTCGTGCGTGGTGGAGTGTCCGAGACCTGTCAGCCGATTGGGCAGGTGCTCAGCCGTTACTCGTACACGTATGACGTGAACGGGAACAGGTTGACGCAGGTAGAGGCGCGCACGTCTCCACAGACGCAGTTGCTCGGGGCAGAAGGAGTAACGTCGTATGGCTATGACATCGTGGATCGCCTCACGGGTGTGGCCGGCCCCGATGGGAACACCACGCTCTATCGGTTGGACCAGTCGGGAAACCGTACGGGCGAGCGCGAAGCGCCGACAATCGCGATAGACAGCTTCGGGCTGGGCCCTGATGCATTTGAGTCGGTGCCGGAGTCGGTACTGGCGCGGGATGTGACGACGACGTTCAACCGAGTAGATTGGGTGCGGACGATCGTGGATGCGAAGAATTCCCGGCTCGATGTCCTGCTTGAGTATGACCTGGCTGGCAACTTGGTGAAGCGCCTGACTGGGATAGACGCTGTGCGCACCTTTGCCTGGGATCCTCGTCAGACGTTGACGGCCGTGTTCGATAACGGAGTACAGGTGGGACGGTACGATTATGACGTCCGTCTCCAGCGAATCAGGAGGCAGACGCCTTCGGAGAATGTTGCTTACGTCTTGGACGGCGATTTCGTCTTGCAGGAGGCAGATGGGAGTCGGGTGCCGTGGTTGACGCGGCGCCGCTATCACTACGCGGATGGACCTCTTGCGGTGGCTGACGTCGGTACCTCGACGACGTCGACGAACTTCTTAATGTCAGACGCGCTGGGCAGCGTGACAGACGCGATTGCCGCCAGTACTGGCGGCCCTGTCACCGAGGCTCGGCAGTATGACGCGTGGGGCAACCATCTTGGAGGATCCACGCCCGCTGCCGGTGAGTTCAAACTGGGGTTCACGGGACATCAGTACGACGTGGAGACAGGGCTTACCTATGCACGAGCCCGGTACTACGACTCGAAATTGGGTATCTTCATCAGCCGAGACAGCTTTGAAGGGAACGTCGAAGATGCACCGAGTCTGCATCGGCACGTGTATGCGCGCGTCAACCCCCTGAGTTTCGTTGATCTGGATGGGCATGAGGCGAAGTTGACGGACGTCGGCAAACAGCTGAAGGGGCAGCTCTACAGTGCCGAGCTTGCACAACTCGGCGATGAGCAACTCGCGGGCGTCCTTCGTGAATCCACTACTCACTTCATGGGCGGATCGGCGCCAGGCCAGTTGCAGGCACTCATGGAGGACCGTGAGCAACTGGAAGCCGCTGTTTGTCGCTATCTGGAGTGCAATACCAGCGCGTTGAGTTGGCGAGTCGAGCAAGCGCGGCGTGCACTGGAACGAACTGGTAGTAGGGTGGGGGGGTACCTATCAGGGCTACCCATTGTTCGGAAGGTGAAGACCGTTGGGAGTGAGGTGGAAGAAGTCGTTGAATCCACCAAGGAAAGTATTGGTGAGACAGTCAGGTTCACGGTTCAGGACGCCATCTCCTCCAAGCATGCCTCCCCGATGGGTGACAGGTTCGCGAAGGCTATGGGGGACGCGGCGGAGTTGGAGACACATCTGGCGATGAAGGTGGGTGGGGAATATCTCCAAGGGAAGACGCTTGAGGGAATGGTTGTTGCTGGAGGCGCGATTCTTGGCGGGGCTAAGGTCGAGGGTGCTCTTGCTGTAGATGCCCTTCGCATTCCAGGGCGCGTTCAGTCTCGGATCAATCTGGCAAAGGGGCACAGTGCGCTCACGCCCCTGCGGCCAACAACGGGCCAGAAGATTTCTGCAGGATGGGATCATGTGATGAGTGGGCACTTCAACAAGCCGCTGGCAGGCAGTCGTTCCGTGTTCAGCACGTCGCCCGATAGGTTGCGCGAACTGCTTCAGCACCCGAATGTGGTTTCAAGCCCGGTGAGGGCAATCCCGGGTGGCCAGTATGTGCGAACAGTGGACACCGGCGAAGTGATCGGAAATACTGCACTGAAGTTCGGTGGCGGTGAGACTTCCTGGATTGAGGTCTTTACTGATAGAGGCGGAAATTTGATTACGACTTATCCAGTTCCAATGCGATGAGAGCATTCTGTCAGAGGAAAGAGCGATGAGGGAAACTGTTTTTAGCTTGTGGAAGGGGCTTCTTGATGAAGTCGTTCGCTCTTCCTCTGATTTGGGTTTTATTCGGTACTATCAGGCTCTGTCTTCATGGATCATCAGTCATACCCATGACTTCGGGGCCGAGTTGCTGGAGCAAAGCGGCCTGTCCGTGTTGGCTCGTCTGGACCCGACTCGCTACCTATCGACGAATCCAGATATTGGCCTGGACCTGGAGTTGGCTCGTCTGTCTTCTGTTGCGCCGAAATCCATGGAGTCTGTTGCTATGATTCTGCGCGATACGCTGCTGGATATGGTGACAGTGTGGTCTGCTAGGGACTGTCGAAGCTGCCAAGGACCGATGCGTGTCATGGTGGCTTTGTCGGGCGATGAACGACGCCTCTTCTTGAGTTGTCGCGACTGTGCCCATGAGGAATGGCAAGACGGTAGCCGGGTGGAAATTCGGGTGAGGCGTGTTCTTCCCGCGACGATGGAGGATATCGCTGGACTCGTGTTGTAGCCCTTGCGGGAATTCTGTGACGTAAACGGAAGCGGTGAGTCTTCTTCGCAAGGCGTAGGTGTCCGCTTCGTGGGCGGAGCAGACTCGATGCTCGTGTGCCGGCACAAGCTTGCCGGAGCCTGTGTTTTGTTTGTTGTTGTGAGCTATCGAAATCCCGAAGCCTAGGTCTTCTCTCGCATGTGGCTTGTCAGACCATGACGGAAAGGCCCACTCCAGATAGGAGAGAGCTGTGGGATGGCGCTGGATAACATCGAGCGCATGAGGCATCCGGAGTGAAGGTGCTGCTGGAAGTTACCCTGGATGAGTGAGGTATTGCATAAGGTGTTTCCGGAGGAAGTGCCTGATGGTTTCGATCTCCCGCTGCGCAAAGTGCTCCTCAAAGAGATATCCGTTAGGTCGGCCGCTTGTGCGCTGGAGATGACTTTGGGGCGCGATTTCGCGTGCGTCCTCCAGATGGGTTTGGCGCGGAGTCACAAGCCGAGATGATCCGTGAAGGAGTGGCTGAGTTTCGACGCCCGTTAGGGTTGGCAGGGTACGGCGAGCAACGTTGAGTTGTCTCGTTCAGGTCGTCGCAAAGTTCGCGGCGTGGTTAGTGTGGCTCTTATGAGCAGTTCAAAGAGTTGCTGCGCCCCTTGGTTGGAGAAGTAGGGCTCACTGGGGCGAGGGCTGGATGTCCATCGACGGCAGGGGCGTTGAACCCATCGACTTGGGCCTGACGGCGAGCAACCGCAGGCCGTTGGCCACTACGAGCAACGTGCTTCCCTCATGCAACACCACTGCATGGCTGATCTGCGTCAGGCCGAAGAGGGTCGCGATGATGAGCACCGCGCTGATGCCCAGCGCGATGACCAGGTTCTGCTTCATCACCGCCGTGGCTTGACGCGCCAGTCCCAATGCGAAGGGCAGACGGGACAGGTCGTCGCTCATCAGCACCACATCCGCCGTCTCCAGCGCTGCATCAGAGCCCGCTCCACCCATCGCCACGCCCACCGCCGCGGCCGCGAGCGCGGGCGCGTCGTTGACTCCGTCGCCCACCATGGCCACCGAGCCCTGGCGCCCCATCTCGCGCACGGCCGTCACCTTGTCGGCTGGCATCATCGGCGCTCGCGCCTCGTCGAGCCCCACCTGCGCTGCGATGGACTTCGCTACTCGCGCATTGTCTCCGGACAACATCACGGTCCGGGTGATGCCCTGCTGCTTGAGCGTCTCGATGACATGCCGCGCTCCTGCTCGCACGGTGTCCGCGACTCCGAGCACTCCGAGGTAGCGCCCTGCCTTGCGCACCACCATCGTCGTCTGCCCCGCCTCCTCCAGCCGGTCCACCTGCGCCTTGATGTCGGAGGGAACCGCGTCCCCCTCGAACAGCGCCAGGCTGCCCACGTCCACCAGCGCGTCACCCACCTTCGCGCGCAGGCCCTTGCCGTGGATGGCTTCCATGTCGCTTCCGGCCGGAGCCTGGATGCCTCTCGCTGATGCGGCCTCCACCACGGCGTGTGCCAACGGATGCGCCGAGAGCGCCTCTACCGCCGCCGCCGTCCCGAGCAGCTCCTCGTCCGTCACGCCCTCCACCGGCGCCGTGCTGAGCAGCTTCGGCTTGCCCACCGTGAGCGTGCCTGTCTTGTCGAAGGCGATGGCATTCACCTTCCCGAGCAGCTCCAGGTAGATGCCGCCCTTGATGAGAACTCCTCCTCGCGCCGCCGCAGCCACCGCGGACAACACGGCCGATGGCGTTGAGATGGCCAGCGCACACGGAGACGCGGCGACGAGCAGTGACACCGCGCGCAGAATCGCCTCCTTCAGCGGCATCCCCATCAGCACGAGCACCACGGGGAACACCACCGCGCCAATCATCACCAGCGGCGCGAACGTGCGCTCCAGCCGCTGCGCGAAGCGCTGATTCGGCCCCTTCTGGGCCTCGGCCTCGGCCACCATGTCCACCACTCGCGCGAGCACCGATTCCGACGAGAGCCGCGTGACTTCCACCTCCAGCAGCGCCTCGCAGTTCACCGTTCCGGAGAACACCTCGTCGCCCGGCTTCTTCGGGACGGGCATGGACTCACCGGTGATGGCGGCCTGCTCCAGTGAGCTCTTTCCCTCGCGGATGATGCCGTCCAGGGGAACGCGGTCTCCCGGACGGACGACGACGCGGTCTCCTCGCAGCACCTGCGCCACGGGCACTTCCACCAGCTCGCCACCCCGACGCACCCGGGCCACCTCGGGACGCAGCGCGCCGAGCGACTCGATGGAGCGCCGCGCACGGTCCATCGCCCGGTGCTCCAGCGCGTGACCCGCGCTGAACAGGAAGAGGAGGAAGGCTCCCTCGAACCAGGAGCCCAGCACCGCAGCTCCCAGCGCGGCCACGACCATCATCGTCTCGATGTCGATGCGCAGTTGGAGCAGCGACTTCACCGAGCCCCGGATGGCGAAGAACCCACCACTCAGGATGGACAGCCCCCACACCACGGTGGGTACCAGCGCGGGTACGGGCGCGAAGCGCTCCAGCAGCCAGCCCGCGACGAGCAGTACGCCCGAGGCCACCACCAGCGGCATCTCCAGGAGCGGCGCCAGCCCGCCTCCGTGCGCGTGGTGCGAACACGCATGGCCGTGGCTCGGCACCTCCAGCGTGTAGCCGAGCTTCTTCGCCCCGGTCTCGATGCCCTTCAGCGAGATATCTTCACTGTCGTACTCCACGACGAGCCGCTCGCTCGCATACGCCACGTTCGCGGACAGCACGCCCGGGAGCTTGCCGAGCCCATGCTCGATGGCGGTCGCCGAGTCGGCCGAACTCATTCCTCGCACGAACCACGTGTGGCTCTTGTACCGCTTCGCCACCTGCTCACCCGTGCGCTTCACCGTCGTCAGCAGCGCCGCCGGATTCACCAGCCCGGGGTTGTAGTGGAGGCAGACCTCCGCATAGCCCTGGTCCCGGCGCAGGTGCACATCGATGACACCGTGGTGTGCCTCAAGCGCTGCCTCCAGCTTCTGGAAGCGGCCCGCATCGTCCGTCTCGCCCGGCAGTGCGTCCTCCAGGTCGAGCTGGAGCGCCACGCCTCCGCCTTCCGCCGCGCGGTAGCCCGGCGGTCGGACGCGCTTCGGCTTCGGGTGATGATGGTGATGCCCATGGTCCCCATGGTCGTGGTCGCAAGCGGCCCCGTGCTCATGCACGGCGGCAGGCCCGTGGTCGTGGTCGCACCCCGGACCGTGCTGGTGTGCATCGCCACCGTGCGCGTGGTCATGCCCGTGCTGATGCGCGTCTCCACCGTGCGCCGCGTGGTCATGCGTACACCCAGGCCCGTGGACGTGCTTCTCCGCGCGCTTGGGTCCAATGATTTTCAACCCCTTCAGCACGGGCTTCGCGGCGGCCGGCTTCACCGCCGCGAGGGACGGCCCGTGGCCATGTCCGTGGTCATGCTTGCAGTCCGGTCCGTGGACGTGGTCGGCCTGGGCATCGGTCTTCTTCTGCTCGGACATGGCGTCTTCTTCCTGAAGCTGAAACCTAGTGGCGGTGTCCGCCGTGCTTGCGGGCAGGGGCGGGAGCGGGAGCCGAAGCACGCACCGGCTCCTCCTCCTCCTCGTGGTGGTCCTCGTCCTCGTGCTCCTCTGGAATCGGCTGCGTGAAGCGCTGCCCCGCGACCTCCAGGGTGAACGCCTTGCACTCCGGAGGAACGTCGAACTCCAGCACTGCGGGGAGCCGACCCTCGTACGACTTCAGCGCCTTACCCTGCTCGTCGTAGATGGTCCCACCCGCGGCCACCGTCATCGTCTCGTCCACCAACACCGCCACCAGCTCCGCCATCTCCTCCATGCGGTCGGCGATGCGGTGGCACCACAGATGGCCCACGCCCGGATACGTCTCGTGGGAGATCTCCTCCATCTGCTCCTCGTCCACCTGGTCGCCCACGCCGACGAAGACGAAGCTCATCCGGGGCAGCCGGCCCGCGGCAATCTCCTTCGCCACCTGCGTGGCGTAGGCCCGCACGTCGTTGCCGTCCGAGAGCTGCGAGTCGGTGATGATGACCGCCAGCCCTCGACGAGCGCCCGTCTGCACCTGCTGCTTCATGTGCGCCACGAAGTCGCGCAGCACCGGCAGCATCACCGTGGCCTTGCCGTAGGCCCTCGGCCCCGGGAAGCGGAACTCCTTCGCCTGCACCGCCGACAGCAGCCCCACCTCCTCCAACTGGCTGCCATCCCCGGTGGCCCAGTACGCCACGCGCACCTGCCCGTCGCGGTCCTTGCTGGCCAGGTACTCCAACATCCACCGCATCTGCGGCTCGACCAGGTTCTTCACCGGCGCCAGCTTGGCCAGCACGCCACGAGGACCGTACTCATCCTCCATGCTCGCCGAGCCATCCATGTAGAGGGCCACGTCCAACCCCTCCACCGTGGGGTCATGCAGCAGCGTGGCCACCACCTTGTTCCCCATCCGATGCACGTCCGAGAACGGACGCACGATGACTTCGTGCCCGGCCATCAGTGATGGTCCTCGTCTTCCTCGTGGTGGTCCTCGTCCGGCAGCGGCTGGGTGAAGCGCTGGCCGTTCACTTCCAGCGTGAAGCTCTCCGCGCCCTCGGGCACGTCGAACTCCAGCACCGCGGGCAGGCGGCCCTCATACGTCTTCAGCACCTGACCCTTGTCGTCGTAGATGGTGCCGCCCGCGGCCACCGTCATGTTCTCGTCGACCAGCACCGCCACCAGCTCGGCGACCTGGTTGATCTCCTTCGCGATGCGGTGGCACCACAGGTGACCCACGCCCGGGTACTCCATGTGGGCAATCTTCTCGAGCTGCTCCTCGTCGATGGCGTCACCCACGCCCACCAGCACGAAGTTCAGCCGGGGCAGCCGGCCCGCCGCGATGTCCTTCGCCACCTTCTCGGAGAAGGCCTCCACCTCGTCGGCGTCATGGAGCTGACCGTCCGTGACGATGACCGCGCAGCCGCGACGCGCGCCCAGCGGCACCTGCTCCTTGAGGTAGCGCACGTAGTCCTTCAGCGCAGGCGCCATGAACGTGTGGCTGCCGAGCTTCTTCGCGCCGGGGAACTTGTACTGCTTGACGTCCACGCCCTTGAGCTCTCCTACCACCTCGACGTCCTTGCCGGAGGCGCCGCTGGCCCAGTACGCGACGCGGAGCATGCCGTTGCGGTCCTTGGTGGCCAGGTACTCCAGCATCCACTGCACCTGCGGCTCCACCTGGTTGGCGGGGTCCTTCAGGGGCGCGCCGCGCAGCCACTCCAGGAAGGAGCGATTGGGACGTTCGTACTTGTACTCCTCCTGCATGCTGCCGGACGCGTCCATGTAGATGGCGACGTCCAGACCCTCGACGGTGGGGTCGTGCAGCAACACCGCACGTACCTTCCCCTCCTCGACGTGAAGATCCGAAAACGGCTCGACCGGCTTCTCGTGACCCATCGTTCCCCCTGCCAGGTTGGGGGGGCGAGGCTATCACCTTCCGGCGGGGTTCCACGCCCTCGCGAAAGGCGCCCTCAGTCCTCGAAGTCGGACATCCAGTCGGGCTTCTTCGCGGCCCCCGGCGCAGAGGGCGGGGACGGCTCACGCTGGGTCTTCGCCGAGGGAGCCGCCGGGCGTGGCCTCGCTCCGAAGTCCTCCATCCAGGAGGGCGTCCCGGGCCGCGCCGAAGGCGGTGGCGCTGACGGCTTCGCACGGGTGAGCCGGGGCTTCGCCGCTTCGGGATGCGCCGCCGCGTGCGCGTTCAGGAAGTCCTGCATCCAGTCGCTCGGACGCGGAGGCTTGGGCGGCGCGCGTGGGGGCAGGGGACGCTGG
>NZ_JABXEM010000112.1:0-32639 GCF_013372595.1 Myxococcus sp. AM011 | reverse complement strand
CCTACCACCCGCCCCTGTTCCCCTGGCTCCTGGGCGTGCTGTACCGCGTGCTGGGTGAACCCCAGGGCAACGCCTATCCGTACAAGCTGTGCCTCGCCGCGCTGAGCGCCGCCACGGTGGCGCTGTCCTGGGCCTGGTGGCGCACGCTGCTGGGCACCGCGTGGAGCTTCGTCGGCGCGGCCCTCTTCGCCTCCAGCTTCGGCTGGCTGGTGCTCTCCACCACGTACAGCAACGAGGTCCTCTACGCCCTCTTCCTGTCCGCCACCCTCGCGCTCGTCCTGCGCCACAAGGCGGGCCCGAGCTGGGGCGGCGCCGCGCTCCTGGGCCTCGTCATGGGCCTGGGCTCGCTCACCCGCGCCGAGCACCTGTACCTGTGGCCCTTCCTGCTCGCGTGGGCCTGGCTGTACCGGGGCTCGACGCCGCTGCCAAGGCTCGCCACGCGCTGGGGCGCCGCGGCGCTCGTCTGCGCCCTGGTGCTCGCGCCCTGGGCCGTGCGCAACGCGCGGGTGCTCGGCGAGCTGAACGCGAGCACGCCGACGCTGGAGCCGCTGCCGGTGCTCGCGCCCGTCACCGCCTACGGCCCCATCAACTTCGCCATGGCGAACCACGCCCGCGCCACCGGTGGCTTCACGCCGGACTCCGTCAACCAGTTGGGCCAGGAGGGCCACCTGGACGTGGCCAACCCCGCCCAGCGCGAGCTCCTGCTGCACGGCTACGCGGTGGGCCTCGAGTGGATGCGCGAGCACCCCGCGGACGCCGCGCGCCTCTGGAGCACCAAACTCTCGCGCTGGCTGGACGGACTGAGCCTGGGCTTGGGCGCCTCCAACCTCCCCTCGGGCCTGAGCGGCGCGCGCGCCCCGGTGGACCTCTTCGTCCCCGAGGGCACGGGGCTGAAGTGGCCGCTCTTCGCGCTGCTCGTCGCGGGCGCGGCGCTGTCCCTCACCCGGCCCTGGCGCGAGTTCAGCCTGCTCACCCTCGTCGTCCTCCACCGCGCGCTCATCACCGTCGCCTTCTTCGGCTACACGCGCGGCCTGCTCACCATCTTCCCCGCACTCGTGCCGCTGCTGCTCTTGCCGCTCGTCGTCCTCACCGCGCGCCGCCCCGCATGGGCCACGCGCGTGCCCGCGCTCGCGGCGGTGCTGCTCCTGCTCTTGTGGGTGGAGGCCGGAGCGCTGGCGCTCGGCGCGCCTCGCGGCTTCATGGCCAGCGGAAGCACCGACAGCGCCAGCGGCAAGCTCATCCAGGATGACTGGGTGCGCATCTGGCCGCGCTGACCCGCAACAACCTGTCAATAATATTCTGATGGGAGTGGCACACTTCCATGCTCCGCGCCATAGCGGTATTCACTTATAGTGCGCCAACGTGTTGACCAGTCAACACTTCGAGCCCATGAAATTCCTAGGGATCCAGTTTCAATGGGATGGCTGGGAATAAGGCATATTCATTTTTTAGTGAGGCATCAGTAAGGCGTCTGCGGGCTCCGTCTGTCTGGGAGCCACCTCGGGTCCGACCCTCGGGACCCCCATAGAGGAGAACTGCATGCGCCACTCCAAGGTGTCAGCAGCATGTCTTGCCTTGCTCGTGTCAGCGACGAGCTGGGCGGTGCAACCCCCCGACAAGGGGCAGAGCGCCATCGCCAGCAAGGCGTTCTACAAGCCTGAGTTCTACCTGCCCATCCAGAACACCCCGCTGGAGCAGGCCGCGCGGACCATGGCCAAGGAGACGTCCGCGGGCTGGGACGACTTCTTCGCCCGCAACGGGAAGGACTTCCGCGTCCACATCGACCCCCGCACCGGCACCCCGTCTGGCATCGAGGGCTCTGTTCCCCTCATCCCCGGCAAGGGCTTCCGCAACAACGTGACGCTGGACGGCGTGCGTGAGTCCATCGGCCGCTCCGTGGCGGACGTGGACGAGTCCGTCATCGGCGACCTGGTCTTCAAGTTCATCGCCGACAACCAGTCCGCGTTCAACATCGACCTGATGCAGCTGGGCGCTCCCCGCGTCACGCGCGTCACCGAGAACCTCTGGCAGGTCCACATCCAGCAGGTGGTCAACGGCCTGACGGTGCGCCACGCGCGCATCGCCGCCACCATCAGCCACGGCAACCTCATCCTCATCGGCACCGAGGCGTGGGCCAACGTGGGCATCGACACGCGCCCGGCGCTCGCGCCGAACGACGCGCTCATCGCGGGCAACGGCTTCGTCGGACTCAACGCCAGCCAGCAGGAGCTCTGGCAGCAGCCCACGCTGGAGATCGCCCCCATGGCGCCCCAGGGTGAGTCGTTTGCCGGCGCCACGGGCACCGGCTACGAGCATCGCCTGGTCTACGCCTACGGCTTCCAGGACCCGGCGGCCCACCAGCGCTGGAAGGTGACGGTGGATGCGGCCTCCGGCGAGACGCTCGCCATCGAGGACGACAACCACTACTTCGACGCGCAGATCCAGGGCGGCATCTACCCGTCCACCAACATCGGCACCTGCGCGGACAACACGGTGTGCGGCACCATGAAGCCCAACTCGCCCATGCCCTGGGCGAACACGGGCCTCACCTCGCCCAACAACTTCACGGACGGCGCGGGCATCTTCGCCTACAGCTCCGGCACCACGGCCACCACGCTGTCCGGCCGCTATGTCCGCGTGTCGGATACCTGCGGCGCGATCAACGTCAGCTCCACCACGGGCAACATCGCCCTGGGCGGCGCGAACAACGACCACGATTGCACCTCTGGGACCGGGGGCAACACCCCCGCGTCGCGCTCCAGCTTCTACGAGCTGAACAAGCTGGCCGAGCAGGCCCGCGGATACCTGCCGGCCAACACCTGGCTGTCCAGCCAGCTCCCGGCGAACGTCAACATCAACAGCACCTGCAACGCCTTCTGGAACGGCTCCTCCGTCAACTTCTACCGCAGCGGCGGTGGCTGCCGGAACACCGGTGAGATTGGCGCCGTGTTCGACCACGAGTGGGGCCATGGCCTGGATAACTTCGACTCGAACGGCGTGCTGTCGAACTCCAGCGAGGGCTACGCGGACATCGCGGCCATCTACCGCCTGCAGACCTCGTGCGTGGGCTACGGCTTCTTCCAGACCGGCAGCCGTGGTTGCGGTGTGACGCCGGACGGCACCGGACAGAACCAGAACGAGTCGCAGGTGGGCACCGCGTGGTGCAACACCAAGTGCTCCGGCGTGCGTGACGCGGACTGGAAGGCCGCCACGTACGGCGGCGTCGCCGCTCCTCCCGCCACCCCGCAGAACTTCGTGTGCCCCAACTGCAGCTCCGGCACCGGCCCGTGCAGCCGTCAGGTCCACTGCGCCGCCTCGCCCGCGCGTCAGGCCGCCTGGGACCTGGTCAAGATCGACCTGGCCGGCGCGCCGTTCAACTACGACGACAACAACGCGTTCATCGTCGGCAACAAGCTGTTCTACCAGGGCAGCGGCAACGTGGGCGCGTGGCACTCCTGCAACTGCACCGGCGGCACGTCCGACGGCTGCGGCTCCACCAACGGCTACATGCAGTGGCTGGCGGCGGATGACGACAACGGCAACCTGAACGACGGCACGCCGCACATGACGGCCATCCACGCCGCGTTCGCCCGCCACAACATCGCCTGTAACACCATCGCCCCGGTGAACTCCGGCTGTTCGGGCGCCCCCACGGCGAAGCCCACGCACACCGCCACCCCGGGTGACGGTCAGATTGCCCTGAACTGGACGGCCTCTTCTGGCGCCAGCCAGTACTGGGTGATGAAGACCGAGGGCATGGGCTGTGACTTCGGCAAGGCGAAGGTCGCCACCGTGTCCGGCACCACGTACACGGATACCGAGGTCGCCAACGGCCGCGAGTACTGCTACTCCATCGTCCCCGCGTCCACGAACGCGTGCTACGGCCCGGCGAGCACCTGCTCGTGCGCCACGCCGGCCTGCACCGCGCCGGGTCTCGCCACCCTGTCCAGCCCCAGCAACGGTGCCACCGGCGCGGAGCTGGCCGCGGTGCTCGACTGGTCGGACGTGTCCGGTGCCTCCACCTACGAGGTCCAGGTCTCCACCAGCCCGACGTTCGCGACGGTGACGGCCTCGGCCAACTCGCTGGTCTCCAGCACCTGGACGGTGTCCCCGGCGCTGAACGTCAACACCACCTACTACTGGCGGGTGAGGGCGAACAACTCGTGCGGTGGCGTGGGCGAGTGGTCCAACGCGTTCAGCTACACCACGCGCGGCTGCACGACGCTGTCGGCGCCCACGCTGTCCACTCCGGCGGACGGGGCCACGGGCGTCGCCACGTCGGCGGCGCTGGACTGGTCGGATGTCGCGAGCGCGGCGAGCTACGTGGTCGAGGTGGCCACGGACTCCGCGTTCACCAACATCGTCCGCACCGGCACCGGTCTGACGGCCAGCAACTGGACCGTGACTCCGGCCCTGTCGAGCGCCACGTCGTACTTCTGGCGGGCCCGCGCGGCGGACGTCTGCGGCGTCAGCCCCAACAGCACCGCTCGCACCTTCACCACCAGCACGGTCTGCACGCCCGCGCTGGCCACGTTCAACACCACGCTCCAGGCGCCGACGTGCGGCAACGTCTGCGGCTGCGACACCGGCACCACGCTGGTCAACGGCCGCGGCACGCTCTCCACGGGCACCGAGCCGAACCAGCCGAACACCATCAACGACTCGTGCGCGGATGGCACGACCGGCACCTACCACGTCGACGAGAGCATCGACCGGGTGGTCATCAAGACGACGGACCAGGGCGCCTTCGCCGTCGGCAAGCAGGTGACGGTGGAAGTCACCGTGTGGTGCTGGGGGACGACGGACTTCTTCGACCTCTACTACACGACGAACGCGTCCGCTCCGGCCTGGACGGCGCTGACCACCAACATCGCCTGCACCGGGACGGGCGCGCGGACCTTCACGCACACGTTCAACCTGGGCGCCACGGCGGGCACGCACGCCATCCGTCCGCAGTTCCGCTTCAGCGGGACGGCGAGCTCGTGCACCTCCGGTGGCTACAACGACCGTGACGACATGGTCTTCTCGGTCGGCACGTCCGTGGCCGCCGTGGACACCGGCAAGTCGGCCACCTCGCAGGGCCGCGCGGCCCCCGCGGGTCGCTGATAGCCCGGCGCCACTCCTCCGGCGCGGCCCAGGCCGGAGGGGCGGCACTGACCAGGGATTGAGCTGAATCCGAAGGGCTTCCGGCCATCCGCCGGGAGCCCTTCTTCACGTCGGGGCCCACCACTCAGTGGCGGTCGTCGGCGGCGCCAGGCCCCTCCCGCGCGGGTGCGTCGTCCATGGGGCCGGCGAACAACAGTCCCTCCTCCACCGCGCCCCTCCCCGCCTGACGCCGGGCGTGCTCTCGCCGGTGGGCGCGCCTCCAGCGCAGCTGCCGCGCGCGAAGCACTTCCTGGATGAGCACCTGCACGGCGGCGGCAAGAGGGACGGCGATGACCGCGCCCAGCAGGCCCGCCAGCGCGCCGCCACACAGCACGACGATGGAGATGAGCAGCGGGTTCATCCGGATGGCGCGGCGTTGGACAATGGGGCCCAGCACGTTGGATTCAATCTGCTGGTAGACCATGAAGACGACCAGCGCGATGACGGCCGGGCGCAGCCCCACCGTGGCCAGCGTCGTGAGGCTCACCAACACGCCGCTGATGACGCTGCCGATGTAGGGGATGACGCCCAGCACCATCACCGCGAGCCCCAGCGCCAGGAAGAAGGGTACGCCCTGGATGAGCGCGACGGTGGCGGCCACGGTGCCGCCGATGGTCATCACCAGCAGCGTGCCCGCGACGTAGTTGGTCACCGCGGCGCGCATGCGCCCCACCAGCTCACGCACGTGGTGCCGACGGCGCGGCACCACCCACTGGAGGATGCTCTCGTAGAGTTCCTTGCCGAACAGCAGGCTGAAGACGGAGAGGGCCACCACGGTGATGCCCGCCGCCAGCAGGCCCAGGGTGGAGGAGAGGACTCCGACGGCGCGACCCGCCAGGTCCACCGGCTCGAAGCGCAAGAGCTCCTCGGGCTTGAGCTCGAAGCCGTAGCGCACGCCCAGCTCCTGGACCCAGTGGGATTGAGAGAGCCGCTCCAACAGCCCCGGCATCGCTTGAACCAGCCCCTCTATCTGCTGGACGAGCGCGGGCACCAGCGTGCCCACCAACACGCCCACCAACCCCAGGAGCAGCAGCGCCACCACGGCCACCCCCAGCCCGCGCTTGAGGCCCCACTTCTCCAGCCTGCGCACCAGCGGATCCAAGGCGAGGGACAGGAGCATCACCACGGCCAGGAGCGTGAGCAGCGGATACAGCCGCCGGAGCACCAACCAGCAGATCGCGAGCAGCAACACCTGCAGCCCCACGGCCCAGACCGTGCGGGCGGGCACGTAGACCGGGAGCTGGCGACTGGAGTCCTTCATGGGCGACAAGGTAGGAAGTGGTGCTCCGCCAGTCAGGCCCCCTCGCGTGCGAGCCGGAGCCCTGCCCGACGTGACAGGCCCTGCTCGCCTCATGGGGACGGCCGCCACCTCGTGGAGCAGCCGAGCGACCAGGCCCTCTGTCGTCCCCTGACTCCACGGGGCGGGCAGCGGCCGTTCAAATCGAACCCGTGCGATGGGGGTGCAGGCGCCCCACCCTTTTTTCGACGACGAAAGGGACACAACCGCACCGCGTCCTTGTCCGATAATCTTCAAGCAGGTCTGGAATCACCACGCCACGAGGAGGGCGACACGATGTGGATTGAAGCCATCGTCATGCCCCGGGAGCAGCCCACCGCGTCCCGGCCGTCCTCACGTCAGGCAGGCAAGCAACCCGCCCCAGCGCCTCGCAGTCGCGCGGCCGTGCACAAGCAGGCGGGCGAGGAGAGCCAGCAGTTCCGCGACGCGGTGCTGGGCTTCCTGCGGGCGCGGCACCTGATGAGCGCGGTGCGCTGGGTGAGCGAGCCGGGGTTGTTTCCCCTGGTGACGCTGCACTGCACGGACGGCGTGCTGGAGCAACTGCGCGAGGAGCCCGGGTTCGAGGCGGGGTTGTCCATGCCGCTGGAGTTGATGACCTGAGCGCTGACACAGGCCGGGCGCGTCCCTAGGTTTCCAATAGGAAATATCATGGGCGGGCCCGGGGTGCCTGGGGCGCGCGAAGCGTCCCCCTCCTCTGACTCGCGGGGGGAAACATCATGAGCGAGTTACTCATCAAGCGATTCTCGGCACCCGACGAGCGCCGGCCGTTCGCGGGGCACGGGCATGCGGACATTCTCCAGTTCGACGAAGGGCGCATGGTGGGCCTGCTCGTCCTCGAGCCCGGCTGGAAGTGGTCTGAGGACGTCAAGCCCATCGCCGGCACGGAGAGCTGCCAGACGGCCCACGCCCTCTACGTCATCAGCGGGCGGATGGTGGTGAAGATGGACGACGGCACCCAGGGCGAGCTGGGCCCTGGCGACGTGGCCACCATCTCACCGGGGCACGATGCGTGGGTCCTCGGCAACGAGCCCTGCCTCGTCGTCGACTTCGAAGGCATGGGGGCATACGCGCGGCGGGAAGCCACGCGGACGAGCCAGCCTGGAATCACGCCCGAGTCAGCGCCTGGACTGCACTGACTCCGCCGACCTACAGCCTTGGGTCTACCGGCTCGCTCTCCAGCGCGAACACGCCGAAGACACACTCGTGCACGCGCCGCGGCGGCTCCTTCCGGACGAAGCGCTCCAGGGCCTCGACGCCCAGCACCAGCTCAC
Source organism: Myxococcus sp. AM011 (assembly GCF_013372595.1). NCBI lineage: Bacteria > Pseudomonadati > Myxococcota > Myxococcia > Myxococcales > Myxococcaceae > Myxococcus > Myxococcus sp. AM011. Next base: position 24,926 of record NZ_JABXEM010000112.1, on the reverse strand, counting down.
GCAACGCCAGCGAGCGCTTCGTGGAGACCCCGGGCTGTCGCAGCCGCTCCAGGTTTTCTGGAGCGGTGTACTCCGGGCCGTGTGTAGTGGAACACCAGCCCTTCGATGAACTTCACCACCTGCGCTTCGCGTCAGCAGTTGTCGCGGACGTTGTAGTAGATGGATGTCTGCCCCCAGTTGACATAGCTGCCGCAGGAGCACCCGCGCTCACCGATGACCTTCGTCATGGACGCGTGATAGTACCTTTTGACGCTGGTCGGCATGTTGGTGCAGTTAGGGAGCGGCGATTCCTGCGAGGACTGATTCGAGTCCTCCTCCTGTTCCATGGGACCGCCACAGCCCACCGCCATCGCCAACAGACCACCAATCAGGAACGTGCGCATGAGTCCTCCTTGAAGGGTTGCCGCGCAATCCTAGCCTAGAGGGCGGCGCCCTGCCCCTCGAGCGCGGCCCGCCGAGCCCGCGAGATGGAAGCGCACCACCCGGCCCCGCGCGTGGGGCGGGCCACACAGCAGCGCGGCTTTTCTGAAGGTCATGTGCCCAGGTGGCATGCACCTCACGTTCATCTTCGGGCTGCGCGGCAAGGTCGTGTCCTACCCTTCGGCCTTGAGTTTCGCCACCCATTGACCCAATGCCTCACGGTGAAGGGCAGCCTCGGGAAGGTCCCGGCGTTTCGCCTCGGCCTGCAGTGCCTCGACGTCGGCACGGGGCGCTTCGAATCTGACGGGAACAAGGTCGCGCGGATCAACTCCGTGAGCCCCCTTCAACGATGCGAAGGGCTTCCCGCGCCGACGCTGCATGTAGTGCCCGGCACAAAGCCCCGCTTGCCACACGTCACGGTCACAGCAGCCATTCGGCCACGCTGCATTGCAGGTCATCATCGCAGGGAAGATAAGCCTGCTCGACGAACACGTCAGCAACAGCAGGTGTGCCTGACCGAACGACACGTCGAATGAATGGGGCGTGGGCGGGCTCTTGTGCAGCAGGTAGCCCAGGTCCGTCGCGGGAGAGTGAGTCGTCGTGAGTGTCAGGAGCATTCAGTGCCAGACCCGGGTTGCCGCCACCAGGGTGTCGAGGTCGATACGAAAAGCGCGCGTGCCCTCGCCGCCATAGAGCCAGGGGCCGCGCCCGCACATCCACGTGGGCTGCCACCGCGTTCCGTCCGGGTCCACGAAGACAAAGGTGCCCGCGGGAGCGAGCGTGTCCTTGCCGCCACCGTGCAGGGCGAACAGCTCGAAGGTGGAGCGCGCTGAATAGGAGCCACCGAACAGCACGTGCGTCGCGCCCACGGCGAGCGCGCTCGCTCCGGCGACGGGGGTCTTCCAGACGGCGGGACGGCCTCCTTCGCGAAGCCGGACCAGGGGAAAGTCCGTGTAGAAGTACAGCCACATCTCGTCGTTCGCCGCGACGTTGAGCGCATAGCAGTCGACGATGACGTCGGTGCCCACGGCCCTCGCGTCGTACTCACTCAGTCGCTGGCCTCGCGCATCGAAGAGGACCAGCCCGCTGCGTCCAATCGGCTCGCTGTCGATATCCCCACGACCCCACCCCCGGTTGCCGAGTACGCCTTCGTCGAAGTAGCTCACCCACAGGCGCCCATCGGCGGTGGCCTGCACGTCCTGGATGCCGTCCCCGAGGGTCAGCTCGCGACTCACGCGCCCATCGCGGGAGAAGACCACCGCGTTGCGCTCGTGCGCGTCTTTGTCGAGGTACCTGCAGCGCCCGCCCACCAGCAGCAGCTCACCGTCCGGGAGCGGCTGCACGAAATGGAAGTTGCGTCGGTTGGGGGGCAGGCGGACGCACTGGGGTGGAGCACCCGGCGCTGAGAAGCGAAGGACCTCGTAGGTCTGGGGCGCGTCCGCCAGCGACTTCGCGAAGGAAGGAAGGTCCGGTGCGACTTGCTCCCGGTCATCCCGTTCTCCCTCCAGGGCCAGGAGCCACAGGTCGAAGTCGGGTCCCACGCCCTGGGCCATCAACTCGCGCCCCGAGAGGGCTTCCGCGAAATCGACGAAACACGGCACCTCGAGATGCGTCAGCTCACGCTCGGTCATGACTGTTCTTTTTTCGCGCAGGGAGCCGAGGGGCCAGCTCCAGGAACCGTGCGCCGGGGGGCCGGTCTCGTGGCCTCGGACGCCGGGCCCGAAACGGACCTGACGCCCCCGCCTCCACCCACCCGCGTCCGCGAGAAGCCCCCGCGCTAGGATTCACTTCTCTCCGCGTACTTCGTTCCTCGTTTGGAGTTCTTCATGTTGTCGCATCGCGCACTCGCGCCGCTGCTCGCCCTCTTCCTGTTGGCCGCCTGCTCCGACTCCGACCCCACTCCCGGAGTGGTGGACAGCGGAGTCCAGACGGATGCGGGCCCCCATGGCGGCGACCCCGACAGTGGCCCGAACACCGACGCGGGCCCCACACCCGACAGTGGCCCCGACACGGACGCGGGCCCCGACACGGATGGCGGCTTCACCCCGGACAGCGGTCCCGACCTGGACGGTGGCTTCGTCCCGGACGCGGGCCCCGAGACGGACGCCGGCCCCGCCACGCCTCCGGCCATCCTCACGGAGACGCTGGCGGACACCTACACCGGCAGCCTGTACTCCATCGCCCTGTCGGTCTCCGGTGGACGGGCGCCCCTGACCTGGGCCGTCACCCTGGGCGCGCTGCCCGCGGGCCTCACTCTCAACGCCAACGGGACGCTCAGTGGGATGCCCTCCGCCGCGGGGACCTCGACCTTCACCGTGCGCGTGCGGGACGCGGCAGATGCGAGCGATACCGCGGACCTCTCCCTCACCGTCTACGAGCCACCGCGCATCGGCCAGTTCCAGTTCCCCACCCAGCAAGTGGGTGACAGCCTCTCGCTCACGCTGACTGCCTCCGGAGGCAAGGCGCCCTTCACCTTCGCGCCCGTGGGCGACCTGCCGCCGGGCCTGTCGCTGTCCGGGCAGGGCCTCCTCCATGGAACGCTCACGCAGGCGGGGGAGTTCAGCTTCGTCGTCTCGGCCACGGACGCCAACAACAAGCGGGCGCTGTATGCCTCCCAGCTCATCGTCCTGACGTCCTTCACCGTCACCACCACGTCGCTGCCGGGTGCCGCCCGGGACGAGTCCTACGAGTCCACCCTCACTGCCACGGGAGGCATCGAGCCCCTGAGCTGGGCCGTCACCCTGGGCGCGCTGCCGGACGGACTCGCGCTGTCCTCCTCGGGAGTCCTCTCCGGGACGCCCACCGTGCAGGGCACCTTCGACCTCATCGTCACCGCCACGGACTCGACGTCCCGCACGGCCTCTCGGAACCTGGTGCTGTCCATCACCGGCTTCACTCCCCCGGTGTTCAAGGTGGGCCACTACAACCTCACCTACTTCGGCTCGGACACCCAGGGCCCCCCGAACTCCACGTCCCAGGGCGGCGCGCTGGATGACCTGCAGATTTCCTACGCGCGCGACGTCATGCTCGAGGCGGGCGCCAACCTGTGGGGCATGGTGGAGATGGTCGACGTCGCCGACTTCGACACCCTCAAGGCCCAGCTCCCGGGGTTCAGCGGCTTCCTCTCCAACAACGCCAGCTTCGTCACGGGCAGCACCAGCCCCTACGGCGCCAGCACGCAGAAGCTGGGCATCCTCTACGACAGCTCGCTCACCTTCCAGAGCGCGGAGCTGCTGCGCATCGGCAGCGAGAGCGACTTCGGCAACCGCCCGCCCCTGCGTGTGAATTTCACCACCGAAATCCAGGGCGCGCAGACGCCGCTCGTCGCCATCGTGGTCCACATGCGCGCGGAGAGCGCGGACCCCACCGGCCCCCGCGAGGCCCGGGAGCGCGCGAGCGCCGCGTTGAAGGAGTACCTGGACCAGAACCTCGCCCAGACGCACGTGCTCGTCATCGGCGACTGGAACGACGACGTGGACGAGTCCATCACCCTGGACCCCGACACCCAGCAGCCGCTGCCCACGCCGTACCAGGACTTCGTGTCGGACCCGAGCGGCTACACCTTCATCACTCGAGAGCTGTCGCTGGTGGGCGACGACACGGCCATCGGCTTCGAGAACATGGTGGACCACACGCTGGCCAGCAACGAGGTGGCCGCCCGCTACCTCTCCGACACCACCGAGGTCCTCTACGCGGACCAGTGGGTGCCCGACTACCTGAACACCCTGAGCGACCATCGCCCCGTCGTGAGCACCTACGCGTTCAGCTCCGCCACGGCGCCCTTCGTGCGGCTCAAGGAGCCCCATGGCGGCACGTACGCGGCGGGCTCCATGCTCCCCATCCGCTGGTACGCCTGGGGCATCGCCGACGTGCGCGTAGAAGCCACCACCGACGGCGGTACGACGTGGAGCGTGCTGGCCGCCTCCGTGCCCGCCGTCCAGGGCAGCTACGCGTGGACGCTGCCGGCCATCGCGTCCAGCAGCACGCTCGTGCGGGTGGTGGATGCATCGAACGCCGCCCTCTTCGACGAGAGTGATGCCGCGTTGACCCTCACCACCGGCACCGGCCGCGTCATCATCAACGAGGTGCTCGCCAACGAGCCCGCCATCAGCGGCAGCAACAACGTCGCCTACGAGTTCGTGGAGCTGGTGAACGTGGGCCCTGTCGCCTTGGACATCTCCGGGTGGAGCGTGTGGGACTCCGCCCTCTCACGCCATGTCTTCCCGGTGGGGACGACGCTTGGCGCGGGCAAGGCCGTGGTCGTCTTCGGAGGGACGGCGGGCATTCCCCCGGGCAGGACGAACGCGGTGCGCGCCTCCAGTGGAGCGCTCGGCCTGGGCAACGACAGCGACACAGTGCGCCTGCGCAAGCCGGACAACGCCGACGTGGACACATACAGCTATGCCACCACCGTGGACAACGTGTCCGACAACCGCTCTCCGGACACGGACCCGAACGGCGTGTTCGTGCATCACACCGCGCTGCCCTCCGGACTCTCTTCATCGCCCGGACTGCGCGCGGACGGCACCGCGTTCTGACGCACCGCGAGGGCGCTCGAGAATCCACGGGCGCCCTCGCCTCCGCGCTACACGCGAGGGGCGGGGAGGAGTAGGAAGCGGGGCATGCGCAACCGCTGGCGACTCCTGCTCCCCTCCGTGCTGCTCTGTCTGTCAATGACTCCCTCGTTCGGCGCCGCTCAGACAGAGCGCCCTCGGGCTCGTGCCAGGGACCTGGGCATCACCTTCGGTGGCCAGTCCGGTCCGCTCGACGCCATCACCGACGTGCCCGGCGTGGAGGTGGGCCACACGACGCTCATCTCCGGCGAGGGCCGCATCGTGAAGGGCAAGGGCCCCGTGCGCACCGGCGTCACGGCGGTGCTGCCCCGAGGCAAGGACGGCGTCTCCGAGCCGGTGTTCGCCGCCACCTACGCCCTCAACGGCAACGGCGAGATGACGGGCACCCACTGGATTCACGAGTCCGGTGAGCTCAACGGCCCGGTGATGATCACCAACACCAACGACATCGGCGCGGTGCGCGAGGCCGTCATCTCCTGGGCGGTGGACAAGAACCTCGCGTGGGACTTGGGCCTGCCCGTCGTCGCGGAGACGTGGGACGGGATGCTGAATGACATCTACGGCTTCCACCTCAAGCCCCACCACGCACACCAGGCCCTCGAATCGGCGCGTCCGGGCCCCATGGTGGAGGGCTCCGTCGGCGGAGGCACCGGCATGGTGTGCCATGGATTCAAGGGCGGCATCGGCACCGCTTCACGCAAGCTGCCGGAGTCCGCGGGCGGCTACACCCTGGGGGTGCTGGTGCAATGCAACTACGGCTCGCGGCGGCTGTTCTCCGTCGAGGGCGTCCCCGTGGGCGAGGAGCTGCCGGGGAACAAGCCCTGCTACCTCGGCGCGCAGAAGCCTGGCAGCCCCATGCTGCACGGCCTGTCGTCCTGCGACACCAAGGCCCCCCCGCCCGCCGTGCCCAATCCCTTCGAGGGCGCGGGCTCCATCATCGTCGTCGTCGCGACGGATGCGCCCCTCTTGCCCCATCAGCTCGGACGGCTCGCGCGGCGCGTGCCACTCGGCATCTCCAAGATGGGCGGGTTGGGTGAGAACTACTCGGGAGACATCTTCCTCGCGTTCTCCACCCAGCACCTGAATCCTCCGACGGAGGCCCATCTCGCCAACGTCATGGTGCTCGGCAATGACAGACTCAACCCCCTCTTCGAAGCCACCGTGCAGGCCACGCAGGAAGCCATCCTCAACGCGATGCTCGCCTCCGACACCATGACGGGCGCGGACAATGTCCGCGTCTACGGCCTGCCCCATGACGGACTGGTGAAGGCCCTGCGGAAACACGGACGGCTCACACCCGCGCCCACGCCCAAGCAGACGCCCGCCAGGAAGTCGGGGCGATGAGCGGGAGGTGTGCTCGGAGGTGCGCGTGAAACATTCGCGCGGGAAGAGACCGGGCCTCTGTGAAACCGTGCACTGTCACATCCCTTGAGGTCGGTTACGGATGACGGCGTCGTGATGTCCGTGGTTAAGAAAAAGGATGCGCTTCTCCTTCTTCGCGACGCCCATCACCCTGAAGAAGCTCAACAGCCCCGAACTGTCGAAGGTCCTCCTCGCTGGAGGATTCAACGGCTACTGGAACTTCGGGGACATCCTCATGCTCCAAGGCGTCGTGCGCTGGCACCGCGCGCGCATGGAGTCGTCGGTCGTCGCCTCCTTGCATGAGCTGAGCAGGGTGGCGGACCCGCAGGCCCTGCGACAGCTCCCCGGCGTGCTCGGGACGGAGGACTTCGTCTTCTTCTCGTCCGCGCCCGAGGAGGAGGCGGACCGCACGGCGAGGGAGCTGGGACTGGAGCCCGTGTCCCCTCTCCAGCTCCAGGGCCCCGCCCACCTGCATGTCTATGGCGGCGGATACTTCAATGCCCGCTGGGGGGACTCGATGCTGGGGCTCATCGAGACCGTCCTGCGCACCTGGCTCCCGGTCCACTACGTCCTGTCCGGGCTCCAGGTGGGCCCCGAGTTCGCCGGCCGCGTCGCGGCGCATGCGCGGCAGTGGCAGCCCGCGCTCATCGGGTGTCGGGACCCGGACTCCACCGAGGCCCTGGTGGCCTGTGGGATTCAGGCGCGGCTCTCTGGTGACGACGCGCTGGAGGAGCTGGAGCGCGCGACGGAGGAGGCCGCGCTCGCGGGTCCCCTGTCCCCCGTCCCCGGCCGCTTCGCGCTGCACATGAACCTCTCCACGTACGTCTACACCAACGTGGGCGAGGCCCCGGAGGTGCAGCCCACGCCCAGCACGCGGATGAACGAGCAGCTCCAGGCCTTGCGCGCGCGGTTCGGAGAGAGCGCCTCGCCCGTCGTCCTCAACGCGTACATCGACGAGCGGCCCGTGGTGGAGGACAGCGTCGCGGCCATGCGCAAGACGGCCTTCCCTGAGCACTTCCCGCTCGCGGACGTCATCGACCTGGTCGGCCTGCTCTTCCAGGGGCGGCTGTCCCAGGCCGTCGAGAAGATTCGCCAGAGCGAGGTGCTGGTGGCCTCGTCCTACCACGTGACGCTGTTGGGCAAGGTCGCGGGCGTGCCCACCCATCTGTTCGCCTTCAATGACTACTACCGGCAGAAGAAGGCGGGCCTCGCCGAGACGGAGGGCTCGTTGGAGGAGTTCCTCGCGAGTGACTGGAGCCAGTCCCTGGCGCGAGGCACGGGGTACATCGAGGGTCAGCGGGCGCTGCGCCGCGCGTGGCTGGAGCAACTGGCCCTCAGCCTGGAGCAGCCGCCCCAGGACATGAGCTGGGTGGCTCGTGCATCCCTGTGGATGGAGGACCTCCGCCAGGAGCTGCGGCAGGCGCATCACCAGTGGAGCGAGGACGCCCGGACGGCCCAGGCCACGGCCCAGGACGCCGAGGCACGTCACCACGCGCTGCTCGCGGACAACGAGGCCACGCAGGCGCGGCTGCGCGAGCTGGAGTCACAGCGCACGCAGTGGGAAGCGGAGCAGCTGGAGCTGACCACCCTGCGCGAGCGGCTCGCCGTGCGCGACGAGGAGCGGGCGGAGCTGTTCACCCTGAAGGAGCAGCTCGCCGCGCGGGAGCAGGAGCTGCGCGCCTTCGCGGAGCGGGAGGAGGAGCTGCGGGCCAGCTACGAGGCCCTGCTCACCACCGAGCCTCCCCTTCGCCACCGGCTGGTGGACGACCTGAATGACCGCCTCATCAAGGCCGGTGGCCCGCGCGCCCACCGAGCCATCAAACAACTGATGCGGGCCACCGTGAAGTTCGGCAAGTAGCTACGGCGCCGGTGCGTGGGACGAAGCCCCCTTCTTGCCGGCGGGCTGCTGTCCCGCCACCCACGCGTCGACCTTGCGCTCCAGGACGTCCAGCGGAAGCGAGCCCCCGAGCAGCACCACGTCGTGGAACTCGCGCACGTCGAAGCGCGAGCCCAGCGCCTGCTCGGCGCGCGTGCGCAGCTCCTGAATCTTGAGCTGCCCCACCTTGTACGCGAGCGCCTGTCCGGGCCAGGCGATGTAGCGGTCCACCTCGTTGGTGATGTCCAACGCCTGGCGGGGCGCGTTCTCCATGAAGTAGTCGAGCGCCTGCTGGCGCGTCCACTTCTTCGCGTGCATGCCCGTGTCCACGACGAGGCGGACGGCGCGCCACATGTCGTACGAGAGCTGGCCGAACTTGTCGTACGGGTCCGCGTAGAGGCCCAGCTCGTCGCCCAGCGTCTCGCAGTACAGCGCCCAGCCCTCGCCGTAGGACACGTAGTAGCCGTAGCGACGGAACTCCGGCAGCCCCGTCTGCTCGGTGGCCAGGGCCGTCTGGAAGTGATGTCCGGGAACGGCCTCGTGCAGCGTGAGGGGCACCATCTCCCAGAGCGGGCGCGTCTCCGGACGGTAGAGGTTCACGAGGTACGTGCCGGGGCGCGAGCCGTCCGAGGCCGCCGGATAGTAGAAGCCCGTCGTCACGTCGGGCGCCATCGCCTCGGGCGTCGGCTCCACCGCGTAGGGCTGGCGCGGCAGCGTCTTGAACAGGCGCACCAGCCGCGGGTCGATTTGCTTGGCCAGCGCCCGGTAGCGCATCAGCAGCTCGTCGCCGGTACGGGCGTAGAAGCGCGGGTCCGTGCGCAGGAACTGGAAGAACTCCGCGAGCGAGCCCTGGAAGCCCGTCCGCTTCATGATGGCCTCCATCTCCCCGCGGATGCGCTTCACCTCCGCCAGCCCCTGGGCGTGGATCTGCTCCGGCGTCATCGAGGTGGTCGTGTACTTGCGCGCGAAGAAGCCATACATCTCCGCGCCGTCCTGCAACCGCCAGATGCCCACGTCCTCGGGCGCGGCCGGGATGTATTCGGCGGTGAGGAACTGGTGGAAGCGCCGCAGCGCGGGCACCACGCCCTCACGCACGGCCTTCTGGCCCGCCTCCGCGAGGCGCTGCTGCTCGGCGGCGGGGAGCTTCTTCGGGAAGCGCAGGAAGGGGCTGTAGAAGCCGCTCTTCGTCGGGTCCTCCACCAACTGCCGCTGAATCTGGGGCGGGATGCGCTCGAGGATGACGCGCGGGTGCACCTTCTTCTGGCGCAGGCCCTCGCGCATCAGCGCCACCACCTGGTCCACATAGGTGCCGAAGCCCTGGAGCCGGACGAGCCAGTCCTCGTAGTCCTTCACCGTCTCGAAGCGCAGCGTGTCCGCGAGCTGGTAGGCCGTCTGCACGCCGGGCGGCTGCTTGATTCCCTCCGGCATGCTCCCCATCTGATTCACGGGCAGCAGGTACCAGCCGAAGCGGTGCTCCTCCACCCACGTCTCGTGGTCCTTGCGGAACAGGTCCAGGTTGAGCTGGTCCTCGGCGGACAGCTTCGCGCGCTCCACCTTCTTCAACTTCTCCAGCACCTGGCGCGAGTGCTGATGGTCCGCCTGGATGGCCGCGAGGCTCAGGTCATCCCAGCGCTCGTTCCAGCGACGGTCCCCCTGCACCGACGCGTACGTCGGGCTGTGCTCGAGCTGGTACTGCCAATCCTGCTCGATGAGGGAGCGCAGCAGGGTGGCCGCGTCCGACTTCTTCGCCTCGGCGTCCAGGGACATCATCAGGAGAACCCCCACGGTGGTCAGTCGAAGCCAGTTCACGAGAACAACTCCAGCAGGTCTTCACGGGTGATGGCCGCGGCGCCGGCCGCCTCACTCAAGGCGGCCTCCATCAGCGCGCGCTTCTTGTCCTGGAGCCCGAGGATGCGCTCCTCGACGGTGCCCTGGGACACCAGGCGGTAGACGTTGACCGGCCGTTCCTGACCGATGCGGTGCGCGCGGTCCGCCGCCTGCGCCTCCACGGCCGGGTTCCACCACGGGTCCACCAGGAAGACGTGGTCCGCCGCCGTGAGGTTCAACCCCGTGCCGCCCGCCTTCAGCGACATGAGCAACACCGGCGGCCCGTCCTCGGACTGGAAGCGGGACGTGACATCGCCGCGATTCACGGTGGTGCCGTCCAGCCGGTCGAACCCGATGCCCGCCTGCTTCAGCGCCGGCTCGATGAGGTCCAAGAGCGACGTCCACTGGGAGAACACGAGCGCCTTGTGGCCCTCCGACACCGCGGTGTCGAGCGCGTCCACCAGCGTCTCCACCTTCGACGAGGTCGTCGCCTTCTGCCCGGGGACGAGCGCGGGGTGACACGCCGCCTGCCGCAGCCGAAGGAGCGCCTCCAGCGCCTTGAGCACGCTGCCCCCTTCGTTGAGCAGGGCGACCACCTCCTTGCGCGTCGCGGCCATGACGGAGTCGTAGATGGAGCGCTCGCGCTCATCCAGCGACACGTGCATCACCGACTCGATGCGCGGGGGCAGCTCCGGCGCCACGTCCCGCTTGAGCCTGCGCAGCACGAAGGGGCGGATGCGGCGACGCAGGTCCGCGGAGGCCGCCGCGCTGCCCTCGGAGATGGGGCGCGACACCTTCTCCTCGAACTGCCGCCGGCCCCCGAGCAGGCCCGGGTTGGTGAAGTGCATCAAGCTCCACAGCTCGTCCAGCCGGTTCTCCAGCGGCGTACCGCTGAGCGCCAGGCGGAAGTTGGACTTGAGGCCGAACGCGGAGCGCGCCACCTGGCTGTCCGGGTTCTTGATGGCCTGTGCCTCGTCCAGCACCAGGGCCGCCCACTCCTTGGACCCCAGTGCCGCCGCGTCCAGGCGCAGAATCGAGTACGTGGTGAGCGTCACGTCGGCCGCCGGGTCCAGCTCGCGGCCGGGGCCGTGGTAGACGCAGACGCTCAACGACGGACGGAAGCGCTTGAGCTCCGCCACCCAGTTGGGCAGCACGCTGGTGGGGCAGACGACGAGCGAGCGCGGCCCCAGGACGCAGATGGTCTGCAGCGTCTTTCCCAGGCCCATGTCGTCCGCGAGGATGCCGCCCAGCCCCGCGCTCTTGAGGAAGCCCAGCCAGCTCACACCCGTCTGCTGGTAGTGGCGCAGCGACGCGTTGAGGTCCTCGGGCAACACGGGCGGCGGCAGCTTCTCGAAGCCCTCGACGAGCGGCGCGAGCTTGTCCAGGCCCGGCGGAGGCGGCTGCTCCAGCGTCTCGCACAGCGTGGAGAGCTGCGGCAGCGCGTGGTTGGCGACACGTCCGTCAGACTGGCGCGCGGCGAGCAGGTCCGCGACGCGCTGACCATGCTTGTCCAGCCACGCGCGCGGCAGGGGCGCCCAGCCTCCTCCCACCAGCGGCACCAGCCCCAGCCCTTCCTGCCACGCCCGGACCACCGCCGCGGCGTCCACCGAGCGAGCCTCGCCGCCCTTGCCCCCCTCCACCTGGAACTCGAGCGTGAAGCGCACCTCGGGAATGCCCACCCCGCCCGCGGACTCCACGGTGAGAGACGGGCGCAGCTTCACGTCGGGGCTCACCACCGACGCGCCGTCACCGGCCAGGTCTCCGCCCCACCGCCGCAGCCGGTCCGCCCAGCGCACCATCTCCGGCCCCTGCACCGTCACCCGCCGGCCGGGCACCAGGTTCAGCTCCTCGCGCAAGTCATGGATGAGCCGCTGCTCCACCGCCTCGTCGCGCAGCGGCACCGCGCCGCGCAGGTACACCATCTTCCCGTTGTCGATTCGCACCGTCGGCGGCGCGCCGTAGACGAGCGTGGGCAGCACGGACAGGCCGGACTCGAGCTGGTTCAGCTCCAGGAGGATGCGCGGCTTGAGCTCGCGGTCGATGGACGGCACGCGCTTCGTGCGCACGTCCACCGGCATCCGGCGGCCCAGCTCCGGCAGCACCTTCGACGTCAGCTCGCCGAGATTCTCCGCGCTGTACGTGCGGACGATGGGGAGATTCTGGAGCCACGGCCCCGTCATGCCCGTCTCCCCCATCCGGGCCAGCGCGTCTCCCACGCGGGCGACGCCAGGGCTCACGACTTCGGACACGCGCGCGTCGCGAGCCACCGTCACCACGAGCTGCCCGCCGCGCTCCTCGACGAGCGCCCGGGGCACCACCACCTCGTCGGGGATGGCGACGGGGCGACCGTCCAACAGGACGTTGCGCGCCTGCACCAGCACCTTGAGGAGCGCGTCGAGCGTCTCCGGGTTGAGCGTGCCGCGCGTGCGCCGCTGCTCCAGGATGCGGTCGGCGAGCAGGTCCGCCTGCTCCACCTGGAGCTTCGCGGCCTGCGCGGGCTTGGCGATATACGACGCGAGGCTGCCGTCCAGCGCCTCTTCCTTGCCGTCCGCGTGGGCCAGCGTGCGCTTGAGCTGGAGGCCGTCCCCCGTGCGCGTGAAGTGATACACGATGCGAGACCAGCGGGTCGCCGCCGTCTCCATGGGCGCGTCCGCCCGCTCCGCCTGCTGGAGCGAGATGGCCGCCGCGACGACGTGCTCACACGGGTCCACGAGGCTGGGGCAGTCACACTCCCAGGCGTCGTCGGCGGGATAGAGGGCCACCGTGAAGGGGACCGGGCGCCCCGCCGAGCGGACCCTCAGCTCCAACTCGCTGTCCGTCTTCGACTGGAGGACCACGGCCCCGTCACGGGCGAGCCCCACCCCCTTGGACCAGAGACCGGGGCGGGCTTCCTTCCGAACGGCTTCGAGCAGTTGGGCGAATGCGGACATGGGAGTCTCGACTCCCTACGCCCCCGGGGTGCGCCGCGCAACGGCGATGCGCACCCCGGCTCCCGGCTCAGTTACAGGTCAGCGTCCAACGGCAGCTATTAGACAGGCATTCCTTGCCATACAGGCAGGTCGCCCCCTTGGCCTTCTTCGGCTGGCACTTGCCGGTGTTGAGCCCCCAACCGCAGTACTGGGAGCTCGAGCAATCGGCCTCCTCGTCGCAGATGCAGGTGCCCGCGATGTTGCACCCGGACGCGGTGCACGCGTCGCTGATGCACTCCTCCTTGAAGCGGCAGGACTCGCCCACCGCCTTGGAGTCCGGCGCGTAGTGCTCACCGCACAGCACCGGGTACGCGGCCTCGCGCGTGCCCTTGTCCACGTAGGTGGCCACGCCCGTGGTGTCGATATCCGCCGCCGCGTCCGCCATGCCCGTGCGCGGATTGGACGCGCGCTCCCACACCTTGAGGAAGGTCTCCGCGGAGCCCGTCAGGCCCGTGGTGTTCGCGCCCACGCGGCCCAGGTCCTTCAGCAAGTCGGGCAGGTAGCCCACGTGCGCGAGGCCGAACTCGTCGAAGCCCGTGCCCAGGCGCGCGGGCCCGGAGACGTTCTGCTGGCGCAGGTGCGCATCCGCTTCCGCCTGGAACGTCGCCGAGCACGCGCCATTGTTGCCGAAGCGCGGACGCGTCTGCTGGATGAACCCGTTGAGGTCCGCGCCCAGGGCCATGGGGACCTTGAGGCCCTGGCGACCGAACTCGACGGCCTGGGCCAGCGAGCGCGTGGAGCCGTGGCAGTTGTTGGCGACACCGGAGCGGGTGTACGCGCGCGTCTCGTCATGCGCGGTGCGCAGGCCGAAGATGCCACCCGTCTGGCGCAGGTAGCGCACCACCCACGCGGGCGTCGTCTTCTCGTCGTTGGCGAGCTTCGGGTTCATCACCTCGCGGAAGTGGCCGTGCGAGATGACCAGCGGGTAGTAGGTGTTCGTCTGGGCGACGGCGAAGGCGTCCTGGAGGCCCTTCTCCGACAGGTGGGCCACGTCGATGAGCATGCCCTTGCCCATCATCGTCTGGAGCAGGGCCTTGCCGTCGGCGGTGAGGCCCTTGGTGTTGCGGCAGTTGCCGGCCGCGTCGCGGTACACGTCGAAGCCCAGCGTCATGGTGTCCGTCGTCACGCCGCAGTCGGTGTCGATGTGGCAGTTCTCCGTGAACTGCGCGGCCTGGAAGATGGGGTTGTGCAGCGCCGCGCCGCCGAAGCGGTTGTCCAACTGGTGCACCGGCTGGAGCGAGCGGACGCCCAGGGCGTGGAAGCGGTCCAGCTCCGTGCGCCAGTCCTTGGTGCCGAACAGCTTGCTCGTCTCGATGGAGAGGACAATGGCCAGCTTGCCCGCGGCGATGATGTTGCGCGCGTGCGACGGCGTCAGGGCAATCTCCGCCCAGTCGGTGCGCGCGTCGAAGGCTCGCGCCATCTGGAGCTGCAGCTCCACGTCCGCCATCTCGTCACAGGGCCGGGAGATGTTCTGGTACGGCAGCGCCTTGCAGAGGAACTCGTTACTGACCAGCGACACCATGACCAGGGACATGCCGCCCTGGTGCGCCTGCCGCAGCCACCCTTCCCACGCCTGCTGATGCGCGATGGTGTCCCAGCGCGGCCACTGGGTGTTGACCGACATGCGTCCCAGGTGGATGCCCGTGTCGCCCTCGGTGCCCTCGATTTTGCCGATGAACTCCGAGCCCACCGCGCCGCCGATGCCGAAGAGCGCCGCGAGCAGCGGGTTGCCGCTCAGGTCCACGCCGGGGCACAGGTTGAGCAGGTTGCTCAGGTCCATGCGCACCCGCGCGTGGTCGCTCTCCGGCAGACCGCCGTCACAGCTCGTCAGCGAGCCGGTGTGGCTGCCATGGAACCACCCGCCGCCGAACGCCTCCTCCGCGAACATGTGGTGGTGCAGCTCCGCGAAGCCCGGCGCGGCCAGGGGCTGTGACTGGACCTCGGGGGCGGGCGCGACAGGGGCCTCACCCTCCTGCACGGGGCCACACGCGAGCCCGAGACAGAGGGTGAGAGGAAGGAGGGCCAGGGATGCCTGGCGCCGACGATGCTGGGACATGAACATGGAGGAGATTCCTTCTGAATGTGCGCGGACGGACGGCTCCGTCTTCGCCAGGGGGGAGGATACTCCCCGCACGACGGGCATATCGAGCAATCCCCGCCCACCGTGACACAGCGTTTTCAGAGGACGCCGCTGTGCGTCACGAGAAAGCCGCCGGCCTGGAAGCGACGGGCTCGCACCCGCGATGCCAGAGCCATCCTGATACGATTGTCCGTGCTCACGGCGTCCCGCACTGGCGCGAGGACGACTGGAGCCTCGATGGAGCCGTCATGTCCCTGCGCCGTGTCCTTCCGTGGAGCCTCGCCCTCTTCTTGTCGTTCACCACGGCCGTCTCCGCCGAGCCGGCCGCCAGCGAAGCCGCTCCGATGGAGTCCAGCGAGGAGCTCCGCGCGGAGACGAGCGAGCCACAAGACGCGGCCAGCCTCGTCTGTGTCGCGGTCCGGTGCTCGACGGTGAGCGAGTGCTGGGCCGCGTGCCCCGGCGCGAGCAGCGTGAGCTGCGTCGCCAATGGGTGTCGCTACACCCTGCCTGGCGGAGGTGGCGGTGGTGGGGGTCCGACGTGCCCGTTGACGCGGTGCAGCGACGACTCCGACTGCGTGTGCAAGGGGCAACAGGGCTACTGCGAAACCCGCGCCTGCCGGTACTGAAGTCAGGGGGTTCCTTGGGCCGTCATCGCGGCGGCCCGAGGCCTGGCTGTATCCTCGCGCCGCACCAGGGACGCAAACCGCCGTCCGGTGCGCCACGAGGGCTTATGCACCTGGACGAGTACACGCGATACGACGGGATGGGGCTGGCGGAGCTGGTGCGTCGCAAGGAAGTGACTCCGGCGGAGCTGACGCAAGCGGCGCTCGACGCCATCGCCCGCGTCAATCCGAAGCTGAACGCGGTCATCGATGTCCGGGAAGCGGACGCGAAGAACGCCGTGCAGCAGGGGCTTCCGCAGGGGCCCTTCACGGGCGTGCCGTTCCTCATCAAGGACCTGGCGCTGCACGCGGCGGGCGTCCCGACGGACCTGGGGAGCCGGCTGACGAAAGGCCTGATGCTGCCGTTCGACAGCTTCCTGATGGAGCGCTTCCGTCGCACGGGCGTGGTGTTGCTGGGACGGACGAACACGCCGGAGTTCGGCAACAACGCGACGACGGAGCCGGTGCTGCATGGGCCCACGCGCAACCCTTGGGACCTGGGACGCAGCCCTGGCGGCTCCAGTGGAGGCTCGGCGGCGGCGGTGGCGGCGGGCATCGTTCCGGTGGCCCATGGCAATGACGGCGGCGGCTCGCTGCGCATTCCCGCGGCGCTCTGCGGCGTCTTTGGTCTGAAGCCCACGCGCGGACGCAACTCCATTGGGCCCAACTCGGGAGAAGCCATCAACGGCCTGGGTATCGAGCATGTGGTGACGCGCTCGGTCCGCGACAGCGCGGCCATGCTGGATGCCACGCAAGGGCCCGCGGTAGGCGACCCGCACTACGCGCCGCCGCCGGAGCGGCCCTACCTGGAGGAGGTCCGACGGGGGCCGGGGAAGCTGCGCATCGCCATCTCGAGGAAGGCGGCCTCCGGCGTGCCCGTGAGTCCCGACAGTGTCGCGGCGGTGGAAGACGTGGCGAAGCTGTGCGCCTCGCTGGGGCACGACATCGTCGAGGCGGAGCCCGTCTATGACAACGAGGCCCTGCTGGAGGCCCTGGTGACGGTCTGGTCCTCCTCCAACGCATTCCTGGTGCAGATGCTGAGCACGGCCTTGGGGCGCACCGTGGGCCCGGACACGCTGGAAGCCTCGACGTGGGCGGCGGTGGAGCATGGCCGCGCGCTGAAGGCGACGGACCTCCAGGCGGCGTTCGCGGTGTTCAATCAGGTGAGCCGCGCGGTGGGCGCGTTCCACGCGAACCATGACCTGCTGCTGACGCCGACGACGGCGGGGCCGCCCTACCTGCTCGGGGAGATGGACTCCAACAAGCCCAGGAGCGCGGGCGAGTGGTACCGGTTCGTGTTCTCCCTGATTCCCTTCACCGCGCTCTACAACGTGACGGGACAGCCGGCGATGTCCGTGCCGTTGCACTGGAACGCGCAGGACCTGCCCATCGGCGTCCAGTTCGTGAGCCGCTTCGCGGACGAGGCCACCTTGTTCCGGCTCGCCGGACAGCTCGAGGAGGCGCGCCCGTGGTCCGTGCGCCGGCCTCCGGTGCACGCGGCGCGCGACGTCTGACCCATCGCTGAGCGCTGAGCCTCCTGCCGGAGAGAGGCTCAGCGCGGCAGCGGCAGGTATCGACCGAGCCCATCCATGACCAGGCTCTCGATACGCAGCACCGTGCGCTTCGGACCGACCTCCAGCCTGTCGAACTTCGTGAGGATGGAGAGGAGCGGCTTCTCCCGCCTTCGCTCTCGAATCTCCGACCAGGGAATGAACAAGGGCGGATGGAAGGGAGTGCGGACGGGAATCATCGAGACGTAGAGGCCGTCCTCGTCCGCGCCCACGGTGAGCGAGTTCTTGTAATAGACCCAGCCCATCTTCCCCGTGACGCCGCCGATGGCGCCGCGCGGCATGGGCTCATCCGTGCGGAACCTCCGCGCGAGCCAGAACCAGCCTCCTGTCATTGACGCGTTGAGCGCCGTGGCCAGCAGGCCCACCGCTATCAGGGGAATGGCCAGCCAGAATGGAATGGAGGTCGCGGCCAGCAGGAACAGGGATTGAGCCTCCATCGAAGTCACTCCATCGGACGAGGCGCACGCGCCCAGAGCACATCCCAGATGGACGCGGGGGAAGAAAATCCAGGCAATATCAGCCGGACCAGCACCTCGGTGGCAGCCACCTGGGCGCCCTGACTCCGTGCCTCCGCGAACAAGCTCCGGAGCAGTGCGGGGCCATCCACATACACCGCGGACAAGAGCCCGGACTCCCCCACTGGAGCCGGAGGCGAGACCTCCGGGTCCCGAGGTTTCAAGCCCCAGACCTTGAGCACATCGCTGTACAGCTCATCCAGGTCATACAGCGGCACGTGAAGGCCCAGCGCGCCGCATGGGCAATCCCAGCCAAAGCTCCGGGCCAGCATCCCACCCGACTTCAGCATCCGGCCCCGCGCGGCCTCGCCACAGAGCCCACACTTCACGGGCCCCACTTCGCCTGTCAATTCGGACCTGGCGTCAAAGGTGATATCGAGCGTTTCCATTCAGTTCACGGGGGGCATGTAGAAGTCGAGTGACTCCGTCACGGAGGCCCGGAGTTGAATCCGGGTGGAGTGCTCCCCGGCCCGAAAGCGGTCGCTCTTCATGAAGAAGAACGACGTGATTTCCCTGTCATGAATCTCCGACCAGGGGATCCTCAGTGGCGGATGAAAGAGTCGGAAGATGAGATTCGGCACCAGGTAGAGCCCTTGCTCATCGCCCCCCACGGCCAGACAGTTCTTGTAGTCGACCCAGCCGATCTTCCCCGAGGTGAAGTTTCGCATGTAGCTCGGGGCAGGCCCGTCCGCACGGAACTGCCTCGCGAGGCCATGCCAACCACTCACCCACGAAGCCACGCGCATGGCTGACGCGCCTGCCACGACAAGCAGGAGCGTGGCTCCCCAAGGGTGCGTCTTGACCAGGAGGTCGAGGAAAGGTGAGTGCATGGCATCGGTCCTAAGTCGCCAGGGTCACCCCTGAAAGCTCCTCGCGCAGCCGAAACAGCGGAGCACACGCTGCGCCTGAACCGCCCCGGGCGTCAAAGCCGAGGTCGAGCACATCTGACAATGCGTCGGAGGAAGATATGCGCTGTAGGCCTCCAACACGGAGGCCTGGAGCTTCACCCGAATGCGCTGTGGCCCCACGCGAAAGGTGTCCAGCTTCATGAAGAAGGGACCCCTCCCGCGATTCCTTTCATGAAGCTCCGACCAGGGGATGCGCAGCGGAGCACGCGAGCCCCCGAGCAGGAGCGCCGGCGCCAGGTAGAGGCCCCGCTCGTCACCTCCCACGTCGAGGACCTGGCTGGCCCCCATCGAACCCACCTGCCCCCATGCCTCGGTCTGCATCGAGTCCGGCCGGGTGCCCTCGGCCAGGTAGTGACGTTCCAGGGCCGACCAGCCGTCGCGGAAGCGAAGGACCAACGACACGAGCACGCACACCATGGCGAATCCGGCCACGAGCGCGGGGACCATCTCTGGAGGAAGGGCGGGCATGATGGAGAACTCCTCAAGTCGCCAGGGTCAGCCGCGAAAGCGCCTCGCGCAGTCGCTCGGGAATCGCCGTGGACTTGCGCGTCTGGCGGTCGACGAAGACGTGCACGAAGTGCCCGTGGGCCGCCGCTTCCGTCTCCCCCTCCTTGAAGATGCCAATCCCATACGTCACCGAGCGCGTGCCCAGCTTGTCCACGCGCAGCCCCGCCCGCAGCGCATCCGGATAGGCGAGCGGAGCGCGGTAGTGACACTTCGACTCCACTACGAGCCCGATGACGGAGCTGCCGTGGATGTCCAACCCGCCCTCCTGGATGAGGAAGTGGTTCGCCACCGTGTCGAAGTAGCTGTAGTACGTGACGTTGTTGATGTGGCCGTAGACGTCGTTGTCCATCCACCGCGTGGTGATGGGCAGGAAGTAGCGATAGCGCTCGGCGGTCTCGACCTCACTCACGGCTTCACCCTCCCCACGGCTACCAGTACCCCAGCGCCTGCTGGAACAGCCCACCCAGCACGGGCCGGGTCATCTCTCGCGGAGCATTCTGCAAGAGCCGCTGCTGGGGGAAGGCCCCCTCCGTCAGCGCCGCCACGTCCGCCTCGGTGTATCCGACTCCGCCCAGGCCGTTCGGCATCCCCACCGCGCGCATGATGCGGATGAGCGTGTCCGCCAGCACCTCGCCCGCGTCCTTCGGCCCCGCGCCCCGAGCATCCGCGCCCAGCCACGTCGCGGCCTCCAGGTGACGCTCCGGGCTCTCCTCCGCCGTGTAGCGGAACACCGCCGGCGCATTCAGGATGACCGCCATTCCATGGGGCACGAGCGGCTCGTCCTGGGGATACCCCGTGGGCCTGAACTCGCGCACCAGCCCCGCCACCGCGTACGCCATGCCGTGGGGCGCATGCACTCCGGCGTTGCCGAACGCGATGCCCGCCAGCGTCGCCGCCCACATCAACTGCTCGCGCGCCTCGTGGTCCCCCGCGTCCTTCACGCCGCGCTCCAGATACAGCCCCATCAACCGCAGGGCCTCACGACACCCCAGGTCGCTCCACGGGTTGGCCCCCTGGCTCATCGGCCGAAGGCTGGGACGCGGAGGCGCGGGGCGCCGCACGTACGGCCGCGCCGTATAGGACTCCAGCGCATGGGAGAGCACGTCCAGCCCGCTGGCGGCCACCACCTCACCCGGCAGCGTCGCGGTGCAGTCCGGGTCCACCAGCGCCTCGGTGGGACGCAGCGCGTGCGAGGCGATGCCCGTCTTCGCACCCAACGAGAGCAGGTCGAAGATGGTGATGCCCGTCACCTCGCTGCCCGTCCCCGACGTCGTGGGGCAGGCGATGTGCGGCTTGAGCGGCCCCGGCACGGGACGCCCGTCGCCCACGGGGGCATTCACATAGGTCAGGAAGTCGGTGGGCCACGTCGCATAGAGGTTCGCCGCCTTGCACGTGTCGATGACGGAGCCGCCACCGAGAGACACGTAGCCATCCGGGCGCAGGTCCGCGGCGAACCGCACCGCCTCCAGGAAGGAGCGGTCCGTGGGCTCGACGCGACATTCCGTGAAGACACCGACGTCGAGTCCCGCCGCGACCAACGAGGCCCGCACCTTCTCGAAGTGCGGCAGCCGCGCCACGCACGCGTCCGAGAACAACGCCACGCGCTTCATGCCGAGCGCCCGGGCCCGCTCGCCCACCTCCTCCAGACACCCTCGCCCGAAGGTGACGCGCGACGCATCCATCGTGAAGGCGGAGTCACACCCCTCCCCCACCGACTGGTAGTGGCAGCAGCCAAAGCCCATGACAGTCCTCCCACGCCGGTTCCCGCCGCAATCTAGCGTGGGTGGGAGGAAGAACGGGCGACATCCGCCCCCACCGCGCTCAACAGTCGTAGTCCGGGGGCGTACCGCCATCCTCGACGAGCACGGGCGCGGGCCCACCCTGCTTCGCGAGCGACTCCCCACAGTCCAGCGAGGCCTCACCGGAGAGCGTGCGATACAGCACACACGACGCCCGCTCGACGAAGAACGCCTGACGCGGCCAGTCCGGACCGCGAGCCGCGAGGATGGCCACCGCGTAGTGCCCACCGTCCGGCAGCCGCACCAGCCCCACCTCGTTGAGTACGTTGTAGCGCGAGTCGTCCGAGCAGCACCCCGGAGGCAACCAGCCCCCCTTGTGCTTCATCGACGCGCGCGCCTTCGCCGGCAGGAGCGTCCCCAGCCAGCCGCCACAGCCCTCGCGAGGCGTCAGCTCCATCCACGCGAGCAGGCGCGAGGTGGGCTTGGGCTTCAGCAGCTCGCCGCCACTCAAGCGCTGGAGGAAGGTCACCGCGTCCGCCGCGCAGAGGTAGTTGTCATTCCCCATCGCCTGGGGCGAGTTCGTCGCGCGGCGCGGCTTGCCGTAGTTCCACTTCGTGAGCGCGGTGTTCTTCACGTCCAACGAGCGCAGGTAGTCGTTGATGGCGTCCGGCCCCCCCACCAGGTCGATGAGCGCCCCCGAGGCCTCGTTGTCGGAGGTGCGAAAGACCTTCTCCGCCAGTGGCGCCACCTTCGACTCCTCGGCCTTCTTCAAGGCCGCCGCCACCCAGAACACCTTCGCCGAGCTGGCGGAGATGTGCGGCACCGTGTCGGAGAAACCCGCGTACTCACCGGTGCGCAGGTCCTTCACCGCGATGGCCACGTCCGAGCCCAGCGCCAGCCGCGCGGCCTCCACCGCCAGGGAATCGACGACGGCCCGGAGGGGCTCGCGCTTGAGGCTTCCAGCGGCCGGAGCCGCCGCCAGGGCGCTGCCCAGCCACAGCCAGGACAGCCAGACGACTCCCACCCAGCCACTCGGCGCGAACCCCTTGTGCATCATCGTCCTCCAGGCAGTGCGGCCCCCGAGGTGGACGCCGCGCCCGCGACGAAGGCGCCCAGGTCATACGGGACGCCCAGCCGGGAGACTCCCTCGTAGTCGAAGGCCACCACGCCCGCCAGGGGCACCCCGACGTCCACGGCGGGTGACGTCGATGACAGGATGCACGCGGGTTCGGTGCGGCTGATTTCCGCCGAACAAGCCCTGGCGGCGGAGCGGACCGATTCGCCTCACACGTGCGACGACAGACAACGACGGCCCCCCGTTCCGCCGTGCCTCCAAGGCGAGCGGCACGACGGAACGGGGGCCTTGTGCTTCGAAGCTACTTGGCCAGCTCGGCCACGAAGGCCGCGGCGAGCTTGGAGAACTTGAGCGCGTGATTGGCCGTGCCACCGGACTTGGCGATGGTGTCACCCGTCGTGTGGATGTAGGGATTGCCCTGGCTGACGACCGCCTCATGCGGGATGGAGGCCGCGAAGCCCGCGTTCGTCCACGACGCGTGGTCCGAGCACGCATAGCCACACGTGGTGTTCACGTGGGAGATGGTCGTGCTGAAGTACGTGGCGATGAGGTTGCGCAGGAACGTGTTCTGCGCGGAGTTGGTGTAGTCGGTGACGATGCCCACGTCGGCCGACGTGCCCCGGTAGTTGGTCATGTCCAGTTGGAGCACGCCCACCACGTTGATGCCGTTGTTCTTGTGGTACGCGGCGATCTCC
This sequence comes from Myxococcus sp. AM011, assembly GCF_013372595.1. NCBI lineage: Bacteria > Pseudomonadati > Myxococcota > Myxococcia > Myxococcales > Myxococcaceae > Myxococcus > Myxococcus sp. AM011. Next base: position 2,146 of record NZ_JABXEM010000112.1, on the reverse strand, counting down.
TTGGAGCCGCGCAGGCCGACTTCCTCGGCCGCGTAGCCCATGAACTTCACCGTGCGCTGGGGCCGGTAGTTGCAGGCCACCGCCGCCCGGATGACCTCCGTGAAGGAGGCGATGCCGGAGGCGTTGTCATCCGCGCCGGGCGCCGTGCTGCCGGAGGAGGTCGAGTCCAGGTGGCCACCCACCACGACGACTTCGTTGGGCAGCGTGGTGCCCCGGATGGTGAGGATGACGGAGGGCTGCGCCCAGGCGGCGTGCGTGAAGAGCTCCGTGGTGATGTCCGTGCGGCCGGAGGCCAGCGTCGCCCAGCGGCTGCGCAGCCAGTTCGCCGCGCTCACGCCCGTGGTCGACGTGTAGTAGCGCGTGGTGTACGCGGCCAGCGAGTTGATGGTGCTGCGGACGTTCGCCTCCGTCACCGCGTTGGCCATGCAGTTGACGGCGGCGGCGTTGTCGATGGTGTAGGTGATGAGCTCCTGCGAGGGCACCAGGGGCTCGGGGACCAGCGACTGCTCCGCCTCGTCACGGCTCTCGAACGTCACGAAGCCCGCACAGCGGTTGAACTGGTCGTGCATGATTTCGGCGATGCGCGACAGTTGCGACTCGCGCACCGGAATCACCACCACGTCCTCCTTCGACATCGAGGGCGCGGGGGCCTTCCAGCCTTCGCGCACGAAGGCCTCGGAGAGGGGGGCCAGGGCATCCGAGCCCAGCGAAATCCACAGCTCTTTGTCCTCGGCTTCGGCGAAGGCCGCGGTGGGGCTCAGCAATAACAGGGCAAACGGAATCAACCGCTTCATGGCAGCGCTCCTCGGTGGAATGGATGGTGCGTCGCGGATCACCGCGGGCGGCCGCATCTCGCGGCCTCCGCGTGTGGTCCCCAGGACGCGCGCAATGCCAGCCCGCGCGCATCGACGGAGACGGACCGGCACTTTCCGCTTTTCCAGTGAATCCCCGCAACTGATACCGCCCTCCGGGACGAGAAATAAGTGTCCACGGGGCAACAGCGTCAGTCTGTCCGGTTGCGTCACCCTCCTGAACCCACAGGAGCCCCTACCGGGGCGGCGGCCCTCAGCCCCCCGAATGCCCGGCCAGGGCGGCCAGGCCCGGGCGGACGGCGTCGGTGGCGGACTCACCCTCGGCGAGGCTCGCCTCGGTGCGCACCATGGGCAGGCCGTGAGGCTGGGCGCGAAGGAAGGCCATCAACTTCTCGCGCACCAGGCACCGCAAGTCGAAGGCCTTGCCGGAGTCCGCCGCGCTCACCAGCGCGCGCAGCTTCATGGTCCGCTCGGAGAGGTCCGTCACCTGCAGCCCCTGCACCTTGCCGTCCCAGAGGCCGTTGGACTCCTGCTCCAACACGCGCTTGAGCTCCGCGCGCACCGAGGGCACGTCGGTGCGGAAGTCCACGTACAGCTCCGCGGTGCCCAGGATTTCGGGCGACACCTTGCTCCAGTTCTGGAAGGGCTTCTCCAGGAAGTGGCCCATGGGAATCACCAGCCGGCGCAGGTCCCACACCTTGATGACGACGTAGGTGAGCGTGATTTCCTCCACCCACCCCCACTCGTTCTCCACGATGACGGTGTCGCCGATGCGGATGGGCTGGGTGATGGAGAGCTGGATGCCGGCGAGCAGCGTGGAGATGGACTTCTGCGCCGCGAGGCCGATGAAGAGGCCGGCGATGCCCGCGGAGGCCAGCAGCGACACGCCCACGTTGCGCACCGCCTCGAACTGGAGCAGCAGCAGCGACGCGACGATGAGCACCACCGCCACTTCAATCACGCGCCGCAGCACCGACAGCTGCGTGCGCAGCCCGCGCGCGCGGGCCACGTTGCCCCCCTTCTCCTCGCGCACCACCGTCTGCTCCACGAAGCCCGCGGCCAGCTTCACGAAGCGCAAGAGGAACCAGCCCACCGCGGCCAGTCCCACCGAGCGGGCCACCAGCTCCACGCCGAGCTTCGCCACCGGCGGCAGCTTCAGCGCCCACAGTCCGGAGGCCACCAGCACGACGAAGAGCAGGTAGCGCACCGGCCCTCGCGCGGACGCCGCGAGCTGGTCATCCCAGCCGGACTTCGTCATGGACGTGGCCCGGTCCACCAACCGCAGCACCAGCCACTCCACACCCCGCCCCAAGAGCCACGCCCCGGCCACCAGC
>NZ_JABXEM010000111.1:0-33377 GCF_013372595.1 Myxococcus sp. AM011 | reverse complement strand
GGCGCACTCCCAGCCCCACCGCCATCAGCGGGTAGGTGACCACGTCGAGGATCTCCCGGCGCATGACGTCCGTCACCACCGAGATCACCAGGGCCACTCCAAGGATCGTCCACAGCGCGATGTGTCCAGGCGTCATCCGTCGCCTGTCCCATTCGCGTCCAGGCGTCCGGTATCAAACCAGGGACGCCTGGAGGCCGTCAATTGGCGAACAGCGAGTCGCCCCGGAAGACGGGGTCGGCTCACCGGACCACGAGGCGGATCTTCTCGCTGCAGATGAAGTACTCGTCCCCGTCTTCGATCTTCCGGCGCTTGATTCGCTGCTTGTTGAACCAAGTGCCGTTGGAGGAGCCCAGGTCCTCGATGATCCAATCGTGGCCTTCCTGGGAGATGACGGCGTGCTCGCGGGACACCTTCCCGGAGTTGATGACGAAGTCGCAGTGCTTGCCGCGGCCGATGACGAAGCGCTCCTTGATGATGCGCTCCTGGTCTCCCGACTCCGTGACGAGGAACAGCGCGGAGCCCTCGTCCTCGTCGGGGAGCTCGTCGACCTGCTCCTCCTCCTCGGGCTCGGCCTGCTCGTCCTCGAGCCCCGGGTCGTCCTGATCGGGCAGGGGCTCCTCATCCTCCTCGACCATGTCGTCGTTGGGAGGGGGCGGCTCGTTGTTCTTGCCCTTGATGAGGCGCTCCAGCTCCGCGGCCGTCTCCAGGACGCGCTCGGCCACCTCGCGGCGCACCGGGTCATTGTCCAGGCCGTTGGCGGAAGCCCGCTCCTCCGCGGCGGCCGACGAACGGCCACCGGGGCGAGGCGGGGGAGGAGGCTCCGCCTTCGGAGCGGGCGCGGGCGCCAGCACCGGAGGAGCGGAGGCACGGGGAGCGGGGGCCGCGGAGACGGGGGCCGGACGCGCGGGCGCGGCCACGGCGGCGGGCGCGGCGTGCGCCTCCGCTCGGGAGCGTGCCTCGATGAAGCCGTTCAGACGCGCGAACATGAAGAGCGCCTGGTTGATCAGCGCATCGCGGTCCGAGCCCATCTGCTGGGCCATCTCTTCGTACGTGTCCCACAAGTGGTCGGCGATTCCGACCTTGCGGGCGGGGCGTGAGTTCTGATCGATCATCGGTCTTGACTCGGACGGTACAGGATGACCCGGACTCTATCAGACACCCCAGGCCACGCCCAATTAGTCGAGCCTCACCAGGGCCTGGGCGTTGAGGGCGTTGGGGAAGAGCAGCTCCAGGTTCACCTGTAGAATTCCATCGGCGGAGGGGTAGGCGATGTAGGCCAGCCCCGCGCCGCCCGCCTGGGAGGCCGCCACGGGCCCCGGCAGCGTGTAGAACTGCAGCGCCGCTCCTGAGTTGTTGGAGGTGTCCACTCCGGCGACGTAGGTGGCCACGCCCGAGCCCACCGTCACCACGTAGCGGTCGCCTCGGACGAGGCTCTGGACGGCTTCCGCGCGCAGGCGCAGGGGAGGCGGCGTCGTCGGATAGAGGGGCACCGTCAGCGCTCCGGAGTCGCAGCCCGAAAGCGACGTCGTCGCCAGGAAGTCCGCCGAGTGGAAGGTGTAGGCCGTCGGAATCTCATACCCGGGGACGGTCGCGCTCGTCCCGGTCACGTCTCGGGACAATAGGGTGCCGTTCTGGTCCACCAGCAGGAAGGATTGAGGTCCCGACGCACGCACCGTGAAGAGCGGGAGCTGCGAGCAGCTCTCCGGAATGGGGGTGAGCGTCTCCAACCGCGCCCTCCCCGCTTCCGCCGCGGGCTGCACCGACGACACGACCAGATCCGTCGTGCAGATGATGTCCAGGCTGGCCAGGACAACGACGTCCCCTTCCCTCACCTGTTGGCTGGCCACGGCGGACTGGGGAACCTCGAAGGTCGTCGGTGTCGACAGGTCCCGCTGCAGGTCGATCATTCCTGGGAACGCACCCTGGTAGACGAAGCGGAAGATGCCGTCTGGCACCGAGCCCTCGAAGAGGCCCGTCTGGTCGGCGGTTCTCTGCCCGGTGGGGTTCGCCGGGTCACAGGGGTAGTTCAGGCTCTGCGACACGTTGACGAGCGTGTTCACGTTGGCGCCGATTTCGATCGCCTCTTCCGACGCGTTGCGGGCCACCGCGGTGAAAAACGCCTTGCGCGAATCCAGGTCGAAGTGACGCCTGTCGCCCGCGGAGAACGCGGTGATGGTGCCGTTGGACGAGGGCATCAGGCCGAGCAGCGGCACCGAGCCGACGTCATTCGTCACCACCGAGCCTCCCTCGCCGATGACGATGAACTGCAAGAGCGCGCTCGGCACGAGCGCCAGGCCCGTGGGCAGACCATCCGGGGGACGGATGGGGAACATGGGCGCGCCGCTCAGGTCCGTGGCGCGCAGGCCCGTGGTCGTGTCCACCGCGAGCACGCCGGTGCACTCCGGCGCCCCGCCGCAGGCGACCTCGTCCTTGATGCCATAGACGAACTGACCCGCGGGCATCTCGGAGAACTCGTTCACCGTCGGCGTCGACGGGTCGTCCTGCCGCAGCGTGACGCGGGGATGGGAGACCACGAAGCGCACGGGCGTGTTGTCGAAGCCCGCGGACAAATCCCGCGTCGCGGCGGAGGGCGTGAGGCAGTCCGCGCTCGCCGTCGGACCCGTGTCGGTCACCACCAGCGTGCGCCCGGCCTGCCCGGACGCCTGCCGCGTGGCCACCACGAGCTGGTTGCCGGGCAGCACCGTCATCGCCTGGACGGACTCGCCCACCTGGAGGCAGAACAACGTCACCGAGGGCGGAGCGACCTCTCCGGCCTCGAGCGCCTCCGGACCGGGCACCAGCTGGCGCTCGATGCGCGCCCCGCCGGTGTCCGTGTCCAGGAGCGCGTCGGGGTCCTGGATGGCGTAGTAGAGCACGCTCGGCGCGGGCGGCTCGCCCTCGGGGCGCACGTCCGGCGAGCGGGCCGCGAAGGCCGTCACCAGACTGCGCCCGGTGAATCGCTGCATCTGCACCAGCCGCGCACGGGCGGCGGCCACCACGGAGATCTGCGAGGCCCCGGCGCTGCGCGCGTAGACATACGGCCCCGGAAGCTCCGAGCCGTCCGCCTTGAAGCCCACGTCGTGCGTGAGCGAGTCCGGCCGGTCGAGCACTGGGATGGCCAGCGTCTGGAGCGGGTTGGGCGCGGAGATGAACTGCTTGGGGTTGGCCGCCAGGTCCAGCACCTGGAGCTCGTCGCGATCCGAGGACGTGACGAAGACCAGGTCGCCGACGAGGGTCAGGTCATAGGTGCCGGACAGTCCGGCGAAGCCCGTCGTGGCCTGGGTGTCGGAGCAACCGACGGTCAGCCCGGCGCACGCGGCGAGGACGGTGAGGGTTGCGCGCTTCACGGGGAGGACTCCTGGCACACACTGGTGCCCTGACGCGTGTCGCGGAGCTGCTGCACGCCGAGCAGGGCGACCCGCCGCGCGTCCTGCGGCCGGTCGAGGTTGGGAATGTCGATGACGGCGACACGGCCGTCGCCAAAGGTCGTCGCGAACAGGCGCGCCGCGTTGTTTCGCACGTCCACCGTCAGCCCGAAGGGCTGGCTGGGCTGCGCCGGGTCCTGGTCTCCCACGAGCACCTGCGCGACGAGCTGCCCCACCTCCTCGTCGTAGATGGAGACGGCCTCGTCGCCGCTGCCCGTCACCGCCACCAGGCTGCCCCGGCCCGGACCGCGCACGATGATCTCCAGCTCGCTGGCACCCTCCGGCAGCGACTGCGCGGACACCACCCGCAGCGTGGGGAGGTCCGACAGCGCGTTCTCGATGTCGAGCACGAGCAGCGTGTCCGGGCCGCGCGCCAGCAGGTAGACGCGCTCGCGGTTGGGGTCCACCTGCGTGGGGTTGTCGCGCATCATCAGCGGGGCCACCGCGATGCCGCGCGCCTCGCGGATGGAGTAGATGGCCCGCAGGTCCGACTCGAGCACCCGCTCGGTCGCCGTGCGGTCCACCAGCCTCAACACGTAGGTGGCGGCGAGCGCCCCCAACTGGTTCGTGGAGGAGTTGCGCCCGGAGGCATAGAGGTACCGGCCGCCGATGGCCACCGAGTGCGCCGCACCCGCCAGCAGGCCGTTGACACCCAGCGGGACGAAGCTGGACGTGCTCAGCTCCGCGCGGTCGGGCGCCGAGGCGGGAAGGTCGACCAGGTACGACTGGAGCTCGGTCTGGGACTGGGCGGCGGGCGGCCCCACCAGCTCCGTGTGCGTCACCCACACCCGGGAGTCCGGGTTGGAGCGCTCCACGGCGACACCCATGGGAGACGGGGCGCCGGGCACGCCGTCCTTCGACGACCCCGGGACTCCCACCAGCGACAGGGCATTCACCCGACAGTCGCGTCCGCCACCGCCCTGCTCGCAACTCAGGTTCGCGCCGTCAGCCGACACGTCGATGACCTGGAGGAAGCTGGCCTCGTCTCGCGTCGGGACGAACAGCCGGGGCGGGCGGCCGGGCGGACTCCACAGCGCCATCTCACCCGCGAAGCTGTCGATGAAGACGAAGGCCGGCTCCGTCACGTGCAGGTCGGTGATGCGCGCGGGGAAGGCGGCCACCTCCGCGGTGTCGGTGAAGTCCTTGCCGAAGGGCCGCAGGCCCAGGGCGTCGAGGTCCAGCGCCGTCACCGCGCCGGAGCCGTAGCACTTGTCGAAGTTCGCCCCCGCCACGTACAAAAATCCATTCGTGGAAGTGGTGGCCTCGGGGCGCCAGAAGGCGACACCGCTCGGATAGACGAGGCGAGTGGACGGCGGAGGCTTCGGCTCGGAGTCGACGGAACACGACACGAGCAGCAGCACGGAGGTGACGAGGTAGGCGCGCATCAGAGGGGGGCGGAGTGTAGGAAGGGGCCTCCCCCCGGGCAACCGGAAAGGGGCCCCTCCATTCCCGGGAGCCCGCAAACCGACGAACCAGCGCCCCCGGGGACATGCTTCATCCCCCGGGGGGCAGGCAGCCTCAAGACGGCCGTCAGGCTGCCGCTTCGGCCTGGATCTTCGAGAAGTCGGCCACCTGGTTGAACAGGGCGCCAATCTCCACGAGGAGCCGGATGCGGTTCTCCCGCAGCTCCTTGTCCTCGGCCATCACCATCACCTTGTCGAAGAAGGTGTCCACGGCGGGCTTCAAGCCGGTGATCTCCTTCAGGGCGCCGGAGAAGTCGTCCGACTGGACGAACCCCGCCACGGAGTTTCGGGCCTGGGTGAAGGCGGAGTGGAGTTGCCGCTCGGCGTCGTCCACCAGCTTCTGGGCCTGCGTCTGCCCGCCCGCCACGTCACGGCCCTGCTTCTCCACGATGTTGACCACGCGCTTGAAGGCCACGGCCAGGGGCTGGAAGTCCGCGCGCCCGACGAGGAGGCTCAGCGCCTCCAGGCGCTTGTGCGCGGCGACGAGGTCGTCGAACCCGGCCGCCAGCACCGCCTCCACCACGTCCGTGCGGTGCTGCTCGCCCCACAGGGACTTCAGGCGCCCCCGGAAGAACTCCAGCACCTGCTCACGGGGCGCGGCGTCACCGGCCTTGCGCTTGACGTTGGCCAGCTTGGGCGCGAGCAGCCGCAGCGCCTCGTCCACCGCCCCCGCCAGGCTGAAGCGGTAGCCCCGCCCCAGCACCAGCCGGATGATGGCGATGCACGCCCGGCGCAACCCGAACGGGTCCGCCGCGCCGCTGGGTGCCTTGCCGATGGCGAAGATACCACACAGCGAGTCCAGCCGGTCCGCGATGCCGATGAGCGCGCCCGCGTCCTGCGTGGGCAGCGCGTCCTCGGCGCCGCGAGGCAGGTAGTGCTCGAAGATGGCCTGGGCCACCGCCTCCGGCTCGCCACTGGCGCGCGCGTACTCGCGGCCCATGACGCCCTGGAGCTCCGGGAACTCGCCCACCATGCCGGTAACGAGGTCCGCCTTGGCCAGCGTGGCGGCGCGCTCGATGGTCGCGCTCTCCCCCGCCCGCTTCGTCTGGACCGCCAGCCACACGCCCAGCGTGCGGAAGCGCTCCACCTTCTCCAGATACGTGCCCAGCTGCCCCTGCCACACCACGCGGCCCAGCTTCTCCACGCGGTCCATCAGCGGCGTCTTGCGGTCCTCGTCGTAGAAGAACCGGCCGTCCGCCAGACGCGCGCGCAGCACGCGCTGGTAGCCGCGCAGGCTCAGCTGCTCGTCACGCACGGGCGTGTTGGACACGGCGATGAACTTGGGCAGGAGCTTCCCCGCCCCGTCCACCAGCGAGAAGTAGCGCTGGTGGCTCTTCATCTCCTGCACCAGCACCTCCGGAGGAAGGTCCAGGTGCCGCTCCTCGAACGTCCCGACAACGGGGCTGGGCAGCTCCACCAGGTTCGTCACCTGGTCGACGAGTCCCTCGTCCTCCAGCAGCTTGCCGCCGGCCGCCTTCGCCGCCACCGCCAGCTTCTCCACCAGTTGCGCGCGACGCTTCGCGATGTCCGCGACGACGTTCGCCTTCGCCAGCGAGGCCTCGTAGTCCGCGGGCGCCTTCAGCTCGATGGCGCCGGGCGAGAGGAACCGGTGACCGTGGGTGGTACGGCCGCTCTTCACGTCGCCGAAGACGACGGGAATCACGTCCCCGCCCAGCAGCGCCACCAGCCACTGCACCGGGCGCGCGAAGGACGACTCCACGTCACCCCAGCGCATGGACTTGCGGAAGTTGATGGAGTGCACCGCGACGTGCAGCGCGTCCTTCAACGTGTCCGCCGCCGGGCGCCCCTTCTCCTCCACGCGCGCCGACAGGTACTCGCCCTTGGCCGTCTGCGAGCGCCCCAGGGCGTCCACCGACAGCTTGAGGCTCTCGGCGAACTTCTCCGCCGCCTTGGTGGGCTTGCCCTGCGCGTCGAACGCGGCCTTGGCGCTGGGCCCCAGCACCTCCTTCACCACGTCCTCGCCCGCGTCCGCCACGTCCCGCACCAGCACCGCCAGCCGCCGGGGCGTGCCGTAGACGCTCACCTCACCGTGCTTCAGGCGCGCCTCCGCCATGCGCTCCGTCAACACGCGACGCAGGTCCTCCAGCGCGGGGCCGATGAACGACGCGGGAATCTCCTCCGCGCCGATTTCCAGCAGCAGATCACGCGCCACGAGTCACCTCCGCCTTCTCCTTCTTCTCCACCGGCTTGTTGAGCTGCACCGTCTTCCAGTACTCGCTGGCGGGCTTGCCCTCGAGGATGGCCGGCTGCTCTCCCACCGTCCACGGTGTCTTCAGGAGCGGGTAGCCCAGGCGCTCGCGCATCTGGAGGTAGCCCTCAGCGCACAGCCGCGCGTTGTCGCGCACGCGCTTGATGAACGCCGCGCGCTCCGTGACGGAGATGGCGCCGCGCGCATCCAACAGGTTGAACGTGTGCGAGCACTTCAGCGCGAAGTCATACGCCGGCAACGGCAACTGCCGCTCGATGAGGCGCTTGCACTCCTTCTCGTACGCGTCGAACAGCGCGAAGAGCATGGCCGCGTCCGACTCCTGGAGCGCGTACCGGCTCATCTCCACCTCGTTCGGGTGGAACACCTCGCGGTACTTCACGCCCTTGACCCACTCAATGTCGAAGACGTTCTCCACGTTCTGCAGGTACATGCAGATGCGCTCCAACCCGTAGGTCAGCTCCGCGGAGACGGGCTTGCAGTCGAAGCCGCCGCACTGCTGGAAGTAGGTGAACTGCGTCACCTCCATCCCGTCGCACCACACCTCCCAGCCCAGGCCCCAGGCGCCGAGCGTGGGAGACTCCCAGTCGTCCTCGACGAACCGGATGTCGTGCTCCAGGGGGTCGATGCGAATCTTCCGCAGCGACTCCAGATACAGCTCCTGCACGTTCTTCGGCGCGGGCTTGAGGATGACCTGGAACTGGTGGTGCTGGAACAGACGGTTCGGATTCTCACCGAAGCGTCCGTCCGCGGGGCGACGCGAGGGCTGCACGTAGGCCACGTTCCAGGGCTCCGGACCGAGGGCGCGAAGAAACGTGTACGGGGCCATGGTGCCGGCGCCGACCTCGAGGTCGTACGGCTGCGTGTTGATGCAGCCCTGGTCGGCCCAGTGCTTCTGGAGCGTGAAGATCAGATCCTGAAAATACATAGCTTTGGGTGTCCTTCTCGCGGTGCGTCGAAGGAGGAACCCGCGGACCCTAGTGAGGGGGTCCGGGAGCGTCAAGGATGGCGCTCACTCCTTGTACAGGGGGAGGTCCTCCAGTCGAATCTGCAGCTTCGTCACCTCACCGGGGCGGACGGGTGCCGACAACCGACGACTCACCCCATCCGCGTTCGTGGGGTCGACCAGCCGCAAGCTGTAGGTCCCCACCGGCAGCGGGAACTTCTGCAGCGGAGAGGTGCCCAGCTGGGTGGCGCCGTCGAACACGGCCGCCCGCGGCACCGTGTAGAGGGTGATCCACCCCATGCCCGCCTTCGCCGCGCCCTTGGGGGTGCTGGTGTCCATCACCTCCGCGACGTCCTCTTCCTGCGTCACGGTGGTGACCGGCTCGGGCACGTCCTTGGCCTTGCTCTCGCCTCGCTTCGGGGTCGGCTTGCTGGAGGCCTCCGCCCCACCCTTCCCGGTCGTCGGTGACGTCGCGGCGTCCTTCCCCTTGCGCGGAGACGTGGCGGACGCGGTGCGCACGACGGGCGTACCGGACGGCTCCGGGGGTTGCTTCTCGACGGGCTCCGGCGCCTCGGGAGCGGGCTCGGTCGGCGCGGGCTCGGGTGCGGCGGCCTGCGCGCCCGGGCGCGGATCCGCCGGAGACGTCGTGCCCGGGAAACCCGGCGGAGGACCCGGCTTCTGCTGCGGCGGCCAGGGCGCGGCCTCCGAGGGGTCCTTCGTGGCCTGCGGGTCCATCTCCGCCTTCACCCAGGCCTTCGCGGAGTCGAGCGCGGGCGCGAACTGCGCTCGGACGGCGGGCAGCGTCGCCGCATAACCCAGGCCCCCCAGCACCAGGAGGAGCACCAGGCGCCCCATCCAGCGCGAGGGAGGCTTCGCCACGGGCGTCTGCCGGGGCGTGTCGGAGCGCTCGGCCCCATTGCGCGCGGCGCCTCGGGCCCCGCTCCGGGCCCCCGCCTGGGCCGCTCCGGGACGCGGAGGACGCGAGCGGAACTGCTGCGTCGACAGCTCACTCGGCTCGTCGAGCGACTCCGAATCCTCCACCGCCTCCTCGGGCTCCGAGGGACGGGGCCTGGGCGTGCGCGAGAGGCCCGACTCCAGGGCAAGCCGGGGCTTGCGCGGCGTCGCCGAGGCACCCTCCGAGGCGCTCCTGCGCTGCGGCACGGCCTTGGGCCCACTGCCAGCACCCACGCGCGTCGGAAGCTCCGCGTCCGTCGCCGTGGTCGGACGCCGCTGCGGCACGGGCTTGGGCGCGCTGCCAACTCCCACGCGCGTGGACACCTCCGCGTCCGAGGGCGCGGCCGGACGCCGCTGCGGCACGGGCTTGGGCGCGCTGCTCACATCCGTGCGGGACTGCACCGCCGTCGACGGAGCGGCCCTGGCGCGCGGCGTGGGGACCCGCGTCGCGGCCCCGGGCTCGGCCACTTCATCCTGTTGGAGCGCGCCGGCCGCCTCACTGACCCGGGCGTCCTCGGCGCTGCTGGCCAGCTCCAGGAGCGTGCGCGTCTTCTGGCGCTTCTCCTTGAACAGCTCGCCCATCACCTCGGTGATGCCGTCCTCGTCGAACAGCTCCGAGCCCAGCGCCGCCTCGATGGCGCGCGCCATCTCCCGGCCACTCGCGAAGCGCTGCGCCACGTCGCGCGACAGCGCGCGCATCACCACCGCGTCCATCGCCTCCGGGATGTCCGGGTTGCCCGCGCGGGGCGAGACGACGTTCGCCTCGACAATCTGCAACATCACCGCGGCCTCGTGCGGACCGTTGAACAGCCGCTGGCCGGTGAGCATCTCGTGCAGCATCACCCCCACGGAGAACAAGTCGCTGCGGCCGTCCATCCCCTGGCCGCGCACCTGCTCCGGGGACATGTACCCGCTGGTCCCCTTCACCGTGCCTACCTGGGTGCGCCCCAGCCGACCGCGCGCCTTGGCGATGCCGAAGTCGATCACCTTGACGACGCCGTCATAGGTGAGCATCACGTTCTTCGGAGACACGTCGCGGTGCACCACCGAGACGGGACGCCCGGAGGGGTCCGTGAAGTGGTGCGCGTAGTGCAGCCCCAGGCACGTATCGCGAATCACCCGGCCGATGAAGCCGAGCGGCAGCGCGTACTGCTGGCGCGCGGCGGCCTTGACCACCTGCTCCAGGTTCTGGCCGGGCAGGAACTCCATGGCCAGGTACAGCTCGCCGCCGTCCTCGCCCAGGTCGAACACCTGCCCGATGTTCGCGTGCGAGAACGCCGCCGTGATTCGCGCCTCATCCAGGAACATCTGGACGAACTGCTCGTCCTTCTTGATGTCCGGGAGGATCTGCTTGACGGCCACGAACTTGCGAAATCCGCCCGGCCCCGAGGTGAAGGCGAGGAACAGCTCCGCCATTCCTCCCATCGAGAGGCGGGTGAGGATTTCGTATTTTCCAATGCGCCGCCCCCGGTCGGGATCTTCGCTGGCGCCATCCTGCCTGGCCATGAGCGCCGGCATGTTATCCGCGCGAGCCACCTCCGTCGATGACAGTCGCGCGAAAAGGACCCACCCCCTTGGGTGGGGCAGGCCGCCGAGCACGCCTCCACCCCCACGCCCGGAAGGAGTCCTCTACACTGACCTGTTCAAACCACGGCGGGGCCACCGCGCTCCGCGCCGAAAGGACGGCAGATGCTTCGCCACGCGCAACGGCTGGGACTCGTCATGGGACTGGTGACGGCGGTGATGCTCGCCTGTGCTCCTCCCGCCAGTGCGGAGGGCCCCTCCTCCAACGACAAGACACAAAACAAGAAAACCCAGGCGAAACCCGCCGCGACACCGAGCGACGCGGAGGACGGAACGGCGAAGCAGCCGCCCGGGAAGGACGACGCGGCGAAGGCCGAGGACGACACGGCGCCGAGCGGAGGCGCGGGCAAGTGCACCGGCAAGGCGACCTTCTGCGGTGTGTACTCGAGCGTCTTCTGCAACAGCCAGCCGGGGTGTTCCTACTCGTATGCCTCGAAGATGTGCATGGGCATCGCCATGGACTGCCAGAAGGCCACGAACGCGACCTTCTGCGGGAAGATCAAGGGCTGCGCCTGGAAGTGACGCCGGGATACTCCGGCGTCACGCGCTCAAGGCCCGCACCCGCTCCGCGAGGTTCTGGGTGAAGAGCCGGTAGATTCGCAGCGCCGCCGCCTCGTGGGTGTCCAGGTAGTGCTCGAAGGCGGCACGGCTGATGCGCAGCGCGCGCACGGCCGTGCGGGCCCGCACGTGGGCGGACACCGGCCCGTCCTGAACCAGGGAGATCTCCCCCAGATACGCGCCCGGCCCCAGCGAGTTGAGCTGGCGCGCATCCGCATCCGGCCCGCTGAACACGTCCACCGTCCCCTCCAGGAGCACGAGCAGTCCGACGCCGGGCTCGCCCTTCTCCAGCACCACGGCGCCCTGCGCGAGCACCACCTGCCGCGCCTGCCGGTAGAGGTCCTTCATGTCCTCCAGGCCCAGCTCGCTGAAGATGGGGATGGCCTTGAGGAAGCGATATCCGTTGGCCACCGGCGTGGCGATGGCCGCGTTGCGCCGCCCGAGCACCGCCTCCGCCTCCGCGTTCATCCCCATGCGCCGCAAGAGGCGCGCGCGCTCGGTCACCATCGCGGGCTCCGCGCGAGCCACCTCGGAGCTGGCCAGCGCGTCCACCAGCACGGCGAGCGCCCGGTGCGTGAATCCCTCCACGTCCAGCAGCCGGCACATCCGCAGCACGGCCTCGATGTAGCGAGGGTCCTCGGGCGTCACTCCGCCCAGCGCCTCGACCTCCGCGTGCGGCTGGCCCAGCTCCCGGTAGAGGTCCGCCGCGTCGAAGAGCCGCTTGAGCCGGACCAGGCACTGCGCCATGGACTCGCGCGCGCCCAGGCCGCGATAGACCTCCAGCGCTCGCTCCAGGGCTCCGCCGCGCTCGAAGGCCGCCGCCGCGCGCTCGGAGTCTCCCGCGCGCAGCCATGCCTCCGCCGCTTCCATGTACTGGCCGCTCTGGCCGTAGAGGTCCGCGGCCGCCGCGTCGTCGCCGCTGCCATCCATCAGTCGGGCGGCGCCCAGGAAATCCCGCGCGCGGCGCAGCACCTCCACCAGTCCGCGCCGCTCCTTCACCGGCCCTTGGGCCGCCTGCTTTCGAAGCCGCTCTCGTTGCGAGGCGCCCAGCTCCTCGTAGAGCTGTGCCGCCTCGTCCGTCTCGTCCAGCTCCACGAGCGACCGCACCGCGCGCAACGCGCCCTCTGCATCCGTCCCCATGCGTGCGCCCCCCACGCTCTGACCGCCTGTGGCTCCTGGCATGTCACATCCCTCCGGCCCGGTAGGCCGCCAGAAAAGGCCCGGTTCAGCGCTTTTACCGCGCCCCCCCGACTGTCACGACGCCCCTTACCTCGTGAAGCACCCTAAACGTGAGATAGAAAGCATCAAGGTCGAAACACCATGCCACACGCGCGCCCCGCCACCGTCGTCGCCTGGCGCCCGCTCTCGGTTCCCGAGATGCAGGTGGTCCGAGTGGAGAATGACACCCGCCTGTGGACAGGCCACTCCACCAGCTACGGCCTCACCGTGACGTATGGAGGCGCGTTCGACTTCTGGTACCGCAAGCGCACCTGGACCCATGGGCCCGGCCGGAGGATCAAACTCAAGGAGCCGGGCGAGGTGCACCGCGACGAGCGGATCCACGCGCCCGTCACCGCGCAGTCCGTCACCTTCTCGCCAGTCCTTGTCGAGCGAGCGGCACACCTGCTCGGTCTCTCGCGGACACCCCACCTGAGCACCGCGCTGTCCCACGGACAGGGACGCCTGGAGCTCGCGGCCCTCGCGCTCCATGACGCGCTGGCCCTTCGGACACCGGACTCCCTGGAGTGTGAATCGCGGGTCGCGGAGACGCTCGAGGCCCTGCTCACCGAGTACGGCGAGACGCGCCGCGACGGACACCCCAGCGCCGGCCGCACCCACGGCTCGAGCGAATGCGGCGCCCGAGCCCTCCAGTGGCCTGCGCGTGACGTGGCGCGGTCACGCCGCGTTCGAGGTCACCTCTCCTGGAGGAACGCGCCTGCTCATCGACCCGTGGCTGACGGACAACCCGAGCACGCCCACCGCGTGGAAGTCCCTCGCGCGCTTCGCCGAGGAGAAACCCACCGCCATCCTCGTGACGCACGCCCATGGAGACCACGCGGGTGACGCCCCGGAGCTGGCCCGCGTGACGGGGGCGCTCATCGTCACCACGGGCGAGCACCTGCGGGCCATGAAGATTCCCGAAGCGCAGCAGCACAGCGTCAACGTGGGAGGTGGCTTCACGCTCGGCGACGTCCAGGTGCATGCCGTGCCAGCGATGCACTCGACGGAGCCGGGAGGAAGACCGCTGGGCTACGTGCGCACCTTCGCGGATGGACGCTCGCTCTACCACACGGGCGACACCTGGCTCTTCGGCGACATGTCGCTCATCCAGGAGCTGTTCCATCCGGACATCGTCCTGCTCGCCACGGGAGGTGGACGCTGGGCGATGGGGCCCGACACCGCGGCGCTGGCCATCCGGAAGTACTTCCGCCCATCCCTCATCGTCCCCATGCACTACGGCACCTTCGAGCCCCTCTCCACCGAGCCCCAGGTGCGCGCCGCGTTTCGAGGGGACCGCCGGGTGAGGTTCCTCACGCCAGGACAGCGGACCGCGCTAGCCAGCACGAGTCAGCGAGGCGTGCGACGAGACACCCGACGACGGCGCGCGGGAGGCGTGCCCCTGCGCGCCTGAGTCCGGGTGCTTTTGCGCGCCGGCTTTCCGCCCCCCGGCCCCTCCACGCTCGACAACACCAGGTGCTTCAAGAGCGCGTAGATGGGCGATGGGTCGAACTTCGAATCCAGCATCGCCTGGAGCGCGAGCCCGTCGAAGCACGCCTTGATGATGACCGCGTAGTGCAGGTCCAGGGGCTCAGGCTTCGCCGCGTCTCCACCCCGGTAGCGGGCCACCGTCCGCGCCACCTCCAGGTCCCCCTGGGCCTGAAGCTCGGCGACGGCGGACGTCAGCTCCGGATTGCGCAGCCCCAACGCGAACAGCTCATAGCGCAGGCGGAACTGCTCGGGTGACGCGCGCAGGTGACGCTCGCCCCACGCGAAGCTCGTGTCCGCCAGTTGCTCCAGCGGCGTCTCCTCGCGCAGCCGGCGCAGCTCCTCCGAGTACTGCTGACTGTGCTCGCGCGTGACGGCCAGCAGCAGCGCGTCCTTGCTGCCGAAGTAGTAGTGCACCAGGCCCTGGTTCACCCCGGCCACGCGCGCCACCTCCTTCACCGTCGTCGCGTCGTAGCCACGCTCCGCGAGCACGCGCGAGCTGGCGGCGATGAGGCGCTCGCGGGCATCCGGCTCGCCCGAAGCGGACGGCTCCGGAGGAGGACTCGACGGTGTCTTGCCGCTGCGTGGACGGGCCATCTGTCCCCCATAGGACGCCAGACACCCACCCGCAAGCGCGCCCCACCCCGGCTGCCCGGTCGCCTTGACATCACTCAGGCCCCGCCTTAGTTAGTCGTGTAACTAAATTAGTCGAACGACTAAATGGAGAGCACGATGCGAGTCCAGTCACGAGGAGCCCTGAAGGTGGTCCTGGCGTTGGTGGCATTGCTGGGGGCGCCGGCCCTGGCGGATGACGCCGGGGAGACGATTCCGCCGCGAGAGCGGGAGCGGCGAGGAGCGGTGCTGTTGGAGATTCAGCCGCCCGCGCTGGATGCGTCCATGTACGGCGTCCGCCTGGATATCTCGCCGTCGTTCGACGGGCCCTTCTCCTTCGGCCTGATGACGCGCGCGGGACAGTGGGGCAACACCGTGGGCGTGAGGACGCGCTTCGATGGGGCGGAGCTGGGCGAGGTGAAGCTCAACTACGCGGTGGGCGCCGACGCGCGCTACACGGTGGTGAAGCTCGCGAATGGAACGCTGCGGCCCTTCGTCGGGCTGACGGCGGGCTTCGAGGAGTTCGTCGCGCGCTCCGGCAAGGGCCCGTCTCAAGGCGCCAGCACCACGGCGTTCCTGGAGCCTGCGGTGGGCGTCATGTGGCGGCCGGGGTCCGGGCGACTGGGACTGACGGCGCGCGGTGGACCGGGGTTCACCTTCACGGACACCCGCGAGCTGCGCGTCACCGGAGGCGAGCTGACGCTGCGGCAGGTCTACCCGACGGCCTCGCTGGGACTGCTCGTCGTCCTCTGAGCATCCCCTTCGATTTCCCTGTCGAGCGCGTGACACGCGACGCCCGCCACACCGTGCCCACACCCGAGTCGTCTCTTCACCGTGGTGAGGTCTCCCACGGGATGGCCCCAATCCTCCGGGGCTGTCCTTCACGCAACACGCTTGCCGAATCGCAGGAGCCCGCGCCATGAGGACGTCGTTCCAGGCCTTCACTCTCATGGGGTGGGCCCTGCTCGGGCTCGCGTGCGGACAGAGTACCCCTCCCGCCGCGCCGCCCACCGCCGTGCGCATCGCCACCGTGGGCCGCTCCGGGACGACCGCTGACGCGCGCTTCTCCGCCGAGATTCAGCCCGCGACCCGCGTGGACCTGGCCTTCAAGGTCGGCGGCTACGTGGAGTCCATCGCCAAGGTGCGGGATGTCGACGGCCGCCCCCGCATCCTCCAGGAGGGCGACAACGTCCGCGAGGGCATGGAGCTGGCGGCGCTGCGCAAGACGGACTACTCGCAGAAGCTCACCGAGGCCCGCGCGGCGCTCGCCCAGGCCCGCGCCGCCGAGGAGCAGGCGCAGATCAACTTCGACCGCACGACGAAGCTCGTCACCGCCGAGGTCCAGACTCCCGCGCAGCTCGATGCCGCGCGCACGCAGCGGGACAGCGCCGCCGGAGCCGCCGCCGTTGCCCGGGCGCGCGTGGAGGAGGCCCGCACCGCGCTCGATGACACGCAATTGCGCTCGCCATTGACGGGCGTGGTGCTCAAGCGCGCGGTGGAGGTCGGCGCCCTGGCCGCGCCCGGCACCGTCGCATTCTCCGTCGCGGAGACGCAGAGCGTGCGCGTGGTGTTCGGCGTACCTGACACGCTGCTGCCCAGCGTCCGACTCGGCGCTCCTCAGGCCGTCATCACCCAGGCCTTTCCCGGTCAGCAGTTCGAGGGACGCATCTCCCGCATCGCTCCGTCCGCGGACCCGAAGAGTCGCGTCTTCGCCGTGGAGGTCTCCATCCCCAACGCTGACCAGCGGCTCAAGCCCGGCATGGTGGCCGCGCTGTCACTGCGCGACGGAGGCTCCGCCCGGCTCCAGCCCGAGCTGCTCGTGCCGCTGTCCGCCATCGTCCGCGCCCCCGGCAAACCCGACGGCTTCGCCGTGTTCATCCTCCAGGACCAGGACGGCAAGGCGTTGGTGCATGCCCGCGAGGTGACGCTCGGCGAATACCTGGGCAACGTCATCCCCGTGAAGCAGGGGCTCCAGGCCGGTGAGCGCATCGTCGTCACCGGAGCCAGCCTCCTGTCCGACGGCGAAGCGGTCGAGGTGATTCCTTGAGCGCTCCCACTGACGAGTCCGGCCCGCCTCCGAATCCCGAGCAGGCGGAGCGGGCGCGCGACGAAGCCCTGGTGCGCCACAAGCACAACACCGCGCGCTACTTCACGGAGAAGCGCCAGGTGGCGTGGGTCTTCCTCGCCTTCACCCTCGCGTGGGGCGTCTACGGATACTTCAAGATGCCCAAGGCGAAGGACCCCGTCATCGCCGTGCGTGTCGCCGTGGCCACCTGCCTGTGGCCCGGGGCCGAGGCGGAGAAGATTGAACAGCTCGTCACCCGCCGCATCGAACAGAAGATCTCCGAGAACGCCAGCGTCGAGAAGATTGAATCCATCAGTCGCACCAGCCTGTCCGTCGTCTACGTCACGCTGAAGGAGGACGTGACGGACCGGGCCAAGGAGTTCGACGACATCCAGGGGCGGCTCGACACCATTCGAGACCTGCCCTCGGGTGCAGGCCCCGTGCAGTTCCTGAAGGACTTCGGAGACACCGCCACGCTGATGCTCACGGTGGCCAGTCCGCAGGCGAACGACGTGGAGCTGGAGCTGCGCGCTCGCGCCATCGCCCGCGCCATCGAGGACGTCCGCGCCTCCGCGAAGTCCCATGACTCCCGCGCGACGGTGGTCGTGAGCTTCCCCCCCGCCATCAACGCGACATCCATGCAGCGGCTGGGAGACCAGGCGCGCCAGTTCTTCGACACCCTGGCCGAGACGGACGACGCCCGGCTCATCCAGAGCCCCGGCTTCATCGGCGTGGACATGGCCACGTCACTGGACGACGCCGAGCTGCTGGCACACCTGCGCGCGTTCGCCCAGGACCACCTGAGCCTCTCCGAGCTGCATCCCGACGTGTGGCGGCCCATCGTCGTGCGCTCGCCCAAGGATGCGCTGGCGCGCCTGACGGAGAACGCCGGGGACCGCTACAGCCACCGGCAGCTCGACGACTTCACCGACACCCTCCAGCGGCACCTCCAGCGCCTGCCCGTCGTCTCCAAGGTGACCCGCACCGGAGTCCTGCCGGAGAAGATCTATCTCGAGTACTCCCAGGAGCGCCTCGCCTCCTACGGCGTCAACCAGTCGGGGCTGGCCAACCTCATCTCCGCGCGCAACATCACCGCGCCCGGCGGAATCCTGGAGATTGGCGGCAAGAGCGTCACCATCGACCCGTCCGGCGAGCTCACCAGCGAGACGCAACTGGGTGACATCCTCGCCACGCCCAGCGGCGGCACGCCGGTGTATCTGCGCGACCTGGTGGACGTGCGCCGCGACTACCAGAGTCCGCCCCGCTTCCTGAACTACCTGGATGCACGCAACGCCCAGGGCCACTTCGTCCGAAACCGCGCCATCACCCTGGCCGTCAACATGCGGCCCGGAGAGCAGATCGACTCCTTCGGAAAGGCGGTCGACGCGGAGCTGGCCCACGTCAAGCGGCTGCTCCCCGAGGACCTCGTCATCCGCCGCACGTCGGACCAGCCGCTCCAGGTGAAGGAGAACGTCGACCTGTTCATGTCGTCGCTCTACGAGGCCATCATCCTCGTCGTCCTCGTCGCGCTCATCGGCTTCTGGGAGTGGCGCACCGCCCTGCTCCTGGCCCTGTCGATTCCCATCACCCTGGCGATGACCTTCGGGTTGATGCACGTGTTCGGCGTGGACCTCCAGCAGATCTCCATCGCGTCGCTCATCATCGCGCTGGGCCTGCTGGTGGACGACCCTGTCGTCGCGAGCGACGCCATCAAACGCTCGCTGGCCATGGGCTGGAAGCCGCGCATCGCCGCGTGGCTCGGGCCGACGAAGCTGGCCACCGCCATCCTCTTCGCCACCCTCACCAACATCGCCGCCTACCTGCCCTTCCTCTCGCTGCCCGGGGACACCGGCCGGTTCATCCGCACGCTGCCCATCGTCCTCACCCTGTCCCTGGTGGCCTCCCGCATCGTCTCCATGACGTTCATCCCTCTGTTGGGCTCCACCATCCTCCGCGCGCCCGAGCACGCGGAGGTGCCCATTGAACAGCAGAGCCCGCGGAGCTTCGCCCGGCGCTACCAACAGGTCGTCGGCTGGGCCATCGACCACCGGCTCCTCGTCGTCGGCGTCTCGCTGGTCATCCTCGTCGCGGGGGCGCTGGTGGGCACCCGCGTCAGATCCGCCTTCTTCCCCAAGGACTTGTCCTATCTGTCCTATGTGGACGTCTGGCTGCCCGAGGACGCCACCCTCACCGCGACGCGAGACACGGCCCGCGAAGCCACGCGCATCCTCCAGGAGGTGGCGGCGGACTACGGCGAGGTGCACGCGAAGGACGGCGGCAGGCCCCACGAGATTCTCGAATCGGTGACGGAGTTCATTGGAGGAGGCGGCCCGCGCTTCTGGTTCTCCGTGGCGCCGGAGCTCCAGCAATTCAACTACGCGCAGCTCGTTGTCCAGGTTCGCAACAAGGAAGACACCCGCCTGCTGGTGCCGCGCTTCCAGGAGGCCTTGTCCCGGCGAATCGCGGGGGCGCGCATCGACGTGCGCGAGCTGGAGACGGGCAAGCCGGTGGGCATCCCCGTGTCCATCCGCATCTCCGGCGAGGACATCTCCCAGCTCCGAGCCATCGCCGAGCGCGCCAAGGCCATCTTCCGCGCGGTCCCCGGGACGGCGCGCACGCGGGATGACTGGGGCAGCGACACGTTCTCCGTGAAGCTGGAGGTGGACCCGGACCGCGCCAACCTCGCTGGCGTCACCAACCTGGACGTCGCCACGTCCTCCGCCGTCGCCATGAATGGCATGACGGTGGGCCAGCTTCGCGAGGGAATCCATCAAATCGACATCGTGGCCCGGCTCCGCGCGGAGGAGCGCGCCCGGCTCGGCGACATCGAGAACCTCTACGTCAGCTCTCGCACCGGGCCCCAGAAGGTACCGCTGCGACAGGTGTCCCGCGTCACCTACTCGCTCCAGACGGAGAAGATCCGACGCCGCAACCAGTTCCGCACCATCACCGTCGCGACCTTCCCCCAGCCGGGGGTCCTCCCGTCGGAGGTGATGAAGGAGGCGCGCCCCGGACTCGACGCGCTCCAGAAGAGCCTGCCCATCGGCTACACGCTGGAGATTGGCGGCGAGGCCGAGGAGCAGAAGAAGAGCTTCGCCAGCATGGTCGTCGTGCTGGGCATGCTCATCGTCGCCATCTACGTAATGCTCGTCATCCAGTTCAAGAACGCCGTCAAGCCGCTGGTCGTCTTCGCGGCCCTGCCCTTCGGCGCGGCGGCGGCGCTCGTCTCGCTGGTCATCATGGGCGCGCCGTTCAGCTTCATGGCCTTCCTGGGCATCATCAGCCTGATGGGCGTCATCGTCAGTCACATCATCGTCCTCTTCGACTACATCGAAGAGGCGCACGAGCGCGGCGAGTCCCTGCGCGAGTCGCTGCTCGATGCCGGCGTGCACCGGCTGCGGCCCGTGTTGGTGACGGTGGCAGCCACCGTGCTGGGGCTCATCCCGCTCGCGCTGCATGGCGGGCCGCTGTGGCAACCCCTGTGCTACGCGCAGATTGGCGGACTCACCGTGGCCACGGTGTTGACGCTGCTGCTCGTCCCGGTGCTCTACACCCTCTTCGTGAGGGACCTGCGCTGGATTCGCTGGGACGCTCACCCCCAGGAGAAGCCTCCCGAGGCGAGCACTCGGTGAGACAGGCGGTGGATTGAACGGGGACGTGCCCCTGGCCCTCATCGGAGGGGGTCTCCAGTTTCCTGGATGGAAGCCCCCATGACGGCCGCACGCTCCAGTGCCACCCTGCGCCCACTCGAAAAGGTGCTCGACTGGCTGGTTCCCGCCGTGTGTCTGCTGGCCGTCCTGGTGACGACCGCCGCACTCGTTGGCTGGGCGCTCGGCAGCGTGCGGCTCACCCGCGTGCTCGACCTACCGGGTGCCGGGCCGATGATGCCCATCACCGCGATGGGCCTGCTCGCCACGAGCGTGTCGCTCTGGCTCTTGCACAAACAGCCGATGAGCCCACGCAGGCGGCTGGCCGGACAAGCCCTGGCGCTGCTCGTCCTCCTCGTCGGTGGACTGATTCTCTTCGAGTACCTGGCGCGCGAGGACCTGGGCCTCGACCTGCTCTTCTTCGAACGGACAGTGCTCAGGATGGCGCCGGACCTGCCAGGCCGTCCGTCTCCCCTGACGGCGTTGAGCCTGTGCTTCCTGGGGCTGGCCTTGCTGCTGCTTCACATCAGGACACGCAGGGGAGGACACCCCGCCCGACTCCTGGCGCTGTTCGTCTCCGTCATCGCCGCGCAGGCGCTCATCGGCTACGCGTACCTGGAAGAAGCCCCCCGCGCACCTCCGCCAGGGCTCGCGACGTTCGGGCCCTATCAGCCCATGGCCCTGCACACGGCGCTGGTGTGCCTGGTGCTGTCGCTCGGCGTGCTCTGCGTCCATCCCAGGCGCGGACTGGTGGGCGTGCTGCTGCGGAACGATGCGGGTGGGCTCATGGCGCGCAGGTTGCTGCCGGCGACCATCCTCATCCCGCTGGTCGTCTGGGGGCTTCGTTTGCTCAGCGAGCGGCTGGGGTTTCGCGACGCTCCCTTCGGGACCTCCGTGTTCGCGCTCGTCACGGTGGTCGCGTTCCTGGCCATCCTGGCGCGCAACGCCCATGCCCTGTCACGGCTGGACGCGAGCCAACGCGAGGTGGAGCGCTCCCTGCGCGACTCGGAGGCCCGCTTCTCCGGCATCGTCAACAACGCGGCCGACGCCATCATCACCATCGACGCGCGCCAGCACATCACCCTCTTCAACACCGGCGCGGAGCAGATCTTCGGCTACGCCTCGGACGAAGCCCTGGGGCAGCCCATGAGCCTTCTCCTGAAGGAGCCGCTGGGCACGAGCATGGGCACCCGCGAGGAACACCGTCGGCTGCTCGGGCTTCGCAAGGGGGGTGAGGTGTTCTCGGCGGAGGCCACCCTCGCCGACGTCTGGGTGGAGGGGACCTGGCAGCGCGTGGTCATCCTCCGGGACATCAGTGCTCGCGAGCGCGAGGAGGAGGCCCGGCGGAATCGCGAGGAGCTGTTCCGCACCGCCTTCGAGCACGCGCCCATCGGCATGGCCCTGGTGGGGCTGGAGGGGCAGTTCTTGAACGTGAATGGAGCGCTGTGCCACATGCTCGGATATTCGCGCGAGGCCTTGGGAGCGCTGTCGTTCCAGGACCTCACCCATCCCGAGGATTTGGAGAAGGACCTGCTCGAGGTGAAGCGGTTGCTCGACGGGGAACAGGCGACCTACCAGTTGGAGAAGCGCTACATCCACAAGCAGGGCTCCCTGGTCGACGTCCTGCTGACGGCCTCGCTCGTCCACGACTCCTGGGGCAGGCCGCTCCATTTCATCTCGCAGATTCAAGACATCTCCGAGCGCAAGCGGCTGGAGAGCGACTGGTTGTTGCTCGCGGAGGCCGGCCCCCGGCTGGCCAGCTCGCTGGACCCGCGGACGACGCTCTCCACGGTGTCGCGGCTCATCGTTCCGGCGCTCGGGGACCTCTGCCTCATCGCCATGCTCGACGAGAGCGGGCGCGTCCTGCGCAGGGAGTGCCTGGCGGCCTCGCCGGAGAAGTCGAGGCTCCTGGAGGCGCTGTTCGACATGTATCCCCAGGCGGCCTTCCGGCGCGGGAACGGCCTCGCGGAGGTCTTCCAGACGGGTCAGTCCCTCCTGTTGGAAGAGGTGCCATTGAGCTTGCTGGAGACCACGGCGGAGGAGCCACGGCACCTGGACATGTTGACGCGGCTGGCGCCGCAGTCGTGCATCGTCGTCCCGCTGAGCGCGCGGGGGCACATGCTCGGCGTCGTCGCGCTGGCCACGTCCGAGTCGGGGCGTCACTACGGGCCCAGGGACCTGGCGCTGGTGGAGGAGGTGGCGCGCCGTGCCGCGCTCGCCATCGACAACGCCAGCCTGCATGCCCAGTCCGAGGAGGCCACGCATCTGCGGGACGAGGTGCTGCGAATCGTGGCGCATGACCTCCGCTCGCCGCTGAACGTCATCGCGTTGAGCGCGGGGACGTTGATGAAGCGCTCGCCCGCGGAGCGGGCCTCGGACTCCCGGCCACTGAACTCCATCCAGAAGGCGGTCATCCGTGCCACCACGCTCATCGAGGACCTGCTGGACGTGGCGCGGATGCAGGGTGGCGGGCTCAGGGTGGACCGACGGCCGGAGTCGACGGAGACCTTGTTCCAGGAGGCGTTGGATCAGCACCGCGCGCTCGCGGACGCGCGTTCCGTCCACCTCCAGGTTGAACTCGCGCCCGACGTTCCGCCCATGTTCGTCGACCGTGATCGGGTGCTGCAGCTCTTCTCGAACCTGATTGGCAATGCACTCAAGTTCACCCCCATGGGAGGGATTGTCACGCTGTGCGCGGAGCCGTGGGGGGACATGGTGCGGTGCTCGGTGAAGGACACCGGCTCGGGAATCCCGGCCGAGGACCTGCCCCACCTCTTCGAGCCCTTCTGGCAGGCGGGGAGCCGGCACAAGGACGGCGCGGGACTGGGGCTCACCATCGTGAGGGGAATCACCGAGGCCCATGGGGGCCACGTCTGGGTGGAGAGCCACCCGGGCCTCGGCACGACGTTCTACTTCTCGCTCCCCGCCGTGAAACGAGCGGACACCTCGCTCACACGGCACGCCTGAGCCAGCGGCTCAGTGCGGCGCGGGCACGGTCCGCTTCACGAGCCACTTTTCGGCTGTGACTTCGGCGGAGGCGAGGCTCGACAGCACGGCCAGCAGTTTGTCCTCAATCTCAGTGATGGAGGAGCGCATCTTGTCGGGCACGAGGTCGGCGACGTCCTCGAGTTCGGTCGCCAGGTGGATGGCGTGGCGGAGCTCCGGATGGACACCGGGAGTCTCCAGCCGGGCCAGGAGCGCGGGGCCGAAGAGCTGACGACAGGCATAGGCCGCGGTGACCGCACCCGAATTCAACGCGCGACACATACCCAGGGCCGAAATCGCCACCAGTCGCTGCGCATCATCGCCGCCTTCCGCGCGCAGCGACACGTCCTCCAGCGAAGCCCCGCGGGTTGACGAGGACTCACTCATTGATTGCTCCAACCGGGCTTCATCTTGAAGTTGAACACCTTCCCTGACGCGCTTTCAAAGTAGTGGAGTGACACTGGAGTTACCCCCGCCATCATCTTGCGCGGAGCACTCCGTGGCACGGGCCTCGCTTCGGTTGGACGCCGCAGGGTAGGTTGGGCTAGCGGGTACAATCCACCCGTAGCGAGGGATAAGCGATGAAAGTCTTCGCGACTCGAGTTTGGGGATTTGATCCTTGGACCTGGCCCGTCGTGGTCTTCGGACGGGAGGGCGACCTCAACAGCCTCTTGGCGAGGTCCATGTCTGGTGACCGGATCGCCTTCGCGGCCACGCTCGACCAGGAGCGGGTCGAACCCCAAAACAGGGGTCGGATTCTGGGTATGGCCGAATTCGGCCGGCAGATTGTGCGTACCGAGTTGCTCGTTCAGCGCGAGCACATTTCGCTCCACGATCTCGACGAGACCGGCCGGGTGAGGTGGCCTTATGCATTGCCAATGACGAAAGCGTGGAGGTTCCCGACCCTTCCTGAGACGATGGACACACTGGGCCACCAGCTTCCCTATAACGCGACCTCGCAGGCCGTCCTGCTGGACGACGACGAGACGAAGGCCATCGGCCGGCTGATATCCGAGCCGGTGGATCTCCCGCCAGTGGTCAAGCGGTACCGCGCTATCGTCGACGCGCTCCCCCGCAGAACGCCCACCAGGGGTCCCACACCGACGTCGGCAACCTTCTCCGTGGAGCGTGTCGCGGAGCAACGCGCGTTCACCTACTGCCTTCAGTTCGGCAAGCGGGATGTCTGGAAGATTGGCCACACTGTCGACCCGAAGCAGCGCCTGCGCGAGGTGAATACCCACGTGCCGAGTGAAGCCATCGGGGAGTGCTGGCAGATTGTCTTTACGCACGCCTGGGCTTCCAGCGCCGACGCCTTCACCATGGAGCAGGTCGTCCTGAAGTCCCTCGAGCGGTTCCGTACCGAGGGAGAGCGCGTCCAGTGCTCCAGGAAGGAGATCAACCGCGCTTGGCAAGCGGGCCTCTTCACGGAACGTCGAGCCCCATGAATTCGCCCATAGATATCCTGCGTTCGCCTTCGTTGTCGACCTACCGGGAGCAGCTCGTCGAGTACGTGTTCCTCTCAGAACTCCTCCAGGATGGATGGCTGCGCCGTCGTCAGCGCATCGATGTACTGCGGGCCGACGTGGACGCCGCAGGCTATGACCTGGTGCTGGAGTGTGGTGGCGTCCTGCGCCACGTGCAGCTCAAGAGCAGCGTCGAGGGCGGCAGCACACGTGAACAAAAAGTTCACATTGACCTCGCAGCACACACTTGCGGCTGTGTGGTGTGGGTAATCATCGAGGAGAGAGCAGATCAGCGCATCCGGCTGCGCTTTCGCGTGATGGGCGGCGGTCCACGTCAACCGCTGCCCGACCTGAGCGAGTTCCTCGTCGCGACACACACAAAGAGCAATGCCGAGGGAGTCAAGACGGAGCGGCCGAGCATCCGTGTCATTCCGCAGCGATACTTCACAGAACTTGCCACCACCACAGCGCTGTCGGATTGGCTGTTTGGAGTGCCTCCGAAGTGAGAACAAGGACGGGTCACAACCAGGACTGGCCGCACACCGAACGAAGGGCTCCCTCAATGGGGCCCCCGCGCGAAGTCAGTGCCAGCAACTCAGTGCGGCGCAGGCACGGGGCCGTTGCTCGCCGGCCGCTGTCCACGCGTCCTCGGCTCTGGCACCTCACGCGAGCCCTGGCTCGCCGCGCGCTCCAGCGTCGACTCCGTGAAGATGCTCAAGCCCAGCTCCGGCCTGTAGCCGTGCACCTCCTTCACGTCGAGCTTCCTCATGAACTCCACGATGCCGGGACTCACCTCCTGCCCCGGTACCAGGATGGGGAACCCTGGCGGATACGGCACCACGAAACGCGTGGACACCAGCGGACGCCCTGACTCCAGCGCCTTGCCTGCTTCCGCCAACGTCACGTACTCGCAGTTCTCCTCGCGGTAGGCCATGAAGAACGCGCTCCGGATATCACCCTCCCCCACTCCCCCCGACGGCTGGAACGCGGGATGGAAGCCACTGAAGTCCGGCAGCGGCGGCAGCTCCTCGGTGATGGCCCGCACCTTCCCATCGAACAGCCGCCGCTCCGCCTCCGTCGCCTGCGACAGCATCGACTCCAGCCGCTCCACCTCGTGCCGCAGCCCATCCAACAGGAACGACAGCGAACCCCACGTGACGCCAATCGTCGCGTTCATCAACACCGTGTTGATGGACGTGTGGTTCACCTGGATGCCCAGACGCTCCATCAGCACCTTGCTCCGGAACTCGAAGCCGTTGCGCCCCGTCAGCGCCGTGAAGAGCGTCAGACGCGTCGGGTCCAGCACGAACTCGTCCTGGCTCCACGCCCGCGTCATGTCGTCCACCCCCGCCGAGCCCGGCCCCACGTAGCGATTCAGCCCCGATTTGCGGAAGACCTCCGGAACCATCTGCTCCGCGTCCAGGATTCGCAAATAACGGTGCAGCAACGGGTCTTCCCGCACGCGCTCCCGCATCCGCATCGCGAGCTGGTACGCCTCCTTCACCATCGCGAAGCCCTCCAGGTCCACCTGCCGCCGCGCCAGGTCCAACGACGCCACGATTTGATGGTTCGGAGACGTGGTGAGGTGCGTGAAGTACGCCTCCGTGAGCGGCGCCGCCGCGCGCCGCTCGAAATCCTCGTCCCAGACATGCAACATGGACCCCTGCCGGAACGCCGACAGCGACTTGTGCGTGGACTGCGTCGAATACACCCGCACCCGCACCTTGTCCGGGTCCGCCATCAACCGGTCCTCGAGCGCTCGCCCTCCCGACGCCGGGTCCGCATCCCCCCGGCGCGCCCGCCACGCGCGGTACTCCTCGCGGTATTCCCGGCTGCGCAGCCGCTCCGCCAGCCGCTTCGCCGCCGTCATCGCCGTGCGCTGCCGAGCCAACGGCATGAACGTGGCGTACGCGAACCACGCCTCATCCCAGAGGAACGACAGGTCCGGCTTGATGGCCAGCAGTTCCTCCATCACCCGCTCCGGGTGATACACGAGCCCGTCGAACGTGCAGTTGGTCAGCACCACCAGCTTCACCTTGTCCAACCGCCCCGCCGACTTCAGCTCCAGCAGCTTCGCCTTCAGCGTGCTGAGCGCCACGCCGCCGTACATCGCGTACTCGCGCACCGGATACGCATCCAGGTACACCGGATGCGCCCCCGCCAGCACCAGCCCGTAGTGGTGGGACTTGTGGCAGTTGCGGTCGATGAGCACCACGTCGCCCGGCTCCAGCAACGTCTGGTGGACGATCTTGTTCGCCGTCGACGTGCCGTTGGTGATGAAGAAGGTGCGCTGCGCGCCGAACGTCCGCGCCGCCTTCTCCTGCGCTTCCTTGATGGAGCCCGTCGGCTCCAGCAGCGAGTCCAACCCACCCGCCGTGGAAGACGACTCCGCCATGAAGAGGTTGGGGCCGTAGAACTCCCCCATGTCCCGCAGCCAGCGCGAGTTGAAGACGGAGTGGCCCCGCGCAATCGGCAGCGCGTGGAAGTTGCCGATGGGCCGCGAGGCATAGTGTTTGAGCGCATCGAAGAACGGCGTCCGGTACCGCTCACGCACGCCATCCACCACGGTGACGTTCAGCTCGTGCGCGGACTCGTACCGGTAGAAGACGCGGTCGAAGAGGCGATCGGTTTGCAACTCCCGCCCCACCAGCGACTCGTCCGTGACGAGATAGAGATTGAGATGCGGGCGCAGCCTCCGCACCCAGCGCGCCACCACGACGCTCGCCGCCTCGCCCCGCTGCTCCGCCTCCGCGAGCATGGGCTCCAACGTGGAGCGCAGCTGCTTCACCGGCGAGCGCGAGCGCAGCGGCAGGTCCTGCCGCACCACGCAGACCTGCACGTCGTCATTGACGAGCACCGCCACCAGCGCGTCCTCCACCGAGCGGACCTGGAGCAGCTCGTAGATGAACTGCTTCTCCCCGCGCTGCGCCTCCACCATCCCTTGATGGACCCGCGCGAAGTCCTCCGGCGCCATGTCATCCACCACCAGCGTGGTGAAGTAGTGCGAGCCCTCCGGCCCCACCTCCCCCATCGCCCCAGAGCGCACGCCATCCACTTCCGGCAGCAGACAGGCGCGGTCCCTGTGCAGACTCAACAGCCCCGCCAGGCGGCGCACCTCGTCGGCCAGCGCCTCCACGTCGTGCCGGCGAGCCATCTCCGCCAGGCGCAGCAGCCGCGCCTCGCCCGGAAATACGAAGAGCCGTTCAATGGGGTGCACCTCCGCGAAGAGCGACAGCAACTGCTCCACGTGCTCGGGCGTGACCTTCCCCTCCGCATGACGCGCCTCCAGCCGGCTCATCTCCTCCCGCAGCCGGTTCCACACGTCCAGACGGACCTGCTCCGGATTCAAGACCGCGGACAGCAGATGTGCTTGGACACTGGACTCCAGCGAGGTCATGGGCTCCGCCATGGCTCTCCACCCTTTCGTCGACGAGCACTGGCGGAGCGCCGTGCGACACGACGTCGGACAAGGTAGCCGTCACACTTCCACGGCCAAGCCTGCACGGCGGGGAGGGGCCGCATCCCCATGCATGGCTTCATGGGCGCGGGGGCTCTCCTGCTCGGGCGCCCTCGTCATTGCAACGGAGCCTCCGAGTCCTCACTCCTCAACCACCGAAGCCGGGCGCCTTGTGTCCGCTCGTGAGCGCCCTCGTCCTTGGGAGG
Source organism: Myxococcus sp. AM011 (assembly GCF_013372595.1). Taxonomy (NCBI): domain Bacteria; kingdom Pseudomonadati; phylum Myxococcota; class Myxococcia; order Myxococcales; family Myxococcaceae; genus Myxococcus; species Myxococcus sp. AM011. The sequence continues at coordinate 5,079 of NZ_JABXEM010000111.1, read as the reverse complement.
AGATGACATGAAGCTCGCACGCCATGGTCGCAGAAGCTGGTTGCTCTCCACGTGGCTCCTGGCACTCGCTGGCCCCGGCCTCGCATTCGGCGCGAGCCCCAAGACGGCCACGAAGCCGTCGACCGCCGCGACCTCGGCCGCTCGCCCCTCCCCGGGAGACGAGGCCATGCCCACGGAGACGGAGATTCAACAGGCGCTCCAGAAAGCCCACCAGGCATTCCGCGGCACCAAGGAAGGCAAGAACGCGGACTACATCCCGTACCTCGCCACGGTGAACCCCAACCTCTTCGGGCTCGCGCTCGTCACGGTGGAGGGGAAGGTCTACACGGTGGGCGACGCCACCTCCACCTTCCCCATCGAATCCCTCTCCAAGCCCTTCACCCTGGCGCGGCTGATGGAAGAGGTGGGCGCCAAGCGGGTCGAGGACAAGATTGGCGTGGATGCCACCGGGCAACCCTTCAACTCCATCGTCGCGATTGAGATGAACAAGGACCACCGCGCCGGCAATCCGCTGGTCAACGCGGGCGCCATCACCTCGGTGAGCATGATTCCGGCGGCTTCGTCCGAGGACCGCTGGAAGAAGATCAGCGACAACTTCAACGACTTCGCGGGCGCGGACCTCCCGGTGAATGAAGAGGTCTACAAGTCGGAGACGGCGACCAACACGCGCAACCAGTCCATCTCCGCGCTGCTGGACTCCTACAAGGTGCTGGGCTCCCCCCGGGAACAGGCGCTCGACCTCTACACGCGCCAGTGCTCGGTCAGCGTCACGGCCACGCAGCTGGCCACCATGGGCGCCACGCTGGCCAACGGCGGCGTCAATCCCATCACCGGCAAGAAGGTCATCAGCCCGGATACGGCGCGCCGCACGCTCGCGCTGATGGCGACCAACGGCCTCTACGAGAACACGGGCGAGTGGCTTTATCAGGCGGGCGTCCCCGCCAAGAGCGGCGTGGGCGGTGGCATCGTCGCCGTCGTGCCCGGTCGCTATGCCATCGCCGCCTTCTCTCCGCCGCTCGACAAGGCGGGCAACAGCGTGCGCTCGCAGCGCGCCATCAGCCAGGTCGTCAACTCGCTGGGAGACAATCTCTACGCCGCCACTCCTGGCACGGGCAGCCAGCAGGGCACCGGCGGCGCGGGGCGCGACATGAAGCAGAAGAATCCCCCGTCGCCGTAGACAGGTACCTCGGCCGCTCCACACCAAGGGCCCCTCCACCCCGGTTCGGAGGGGCCCGCGACCAGGCTCCAAAGCAAGGCTTCAGCCCCCCGCGGATTCACGGCCTCCCTCCCGCGAGAACGAGGCCGCTGTCCGTCAATCATCGCCGACGTGTCCCACGCGTCCGCTCCGAGATAGCCCGCGAGCCGGGAGGCTGGCACCCCACTTCAGCATGCCCAGAGTGCCGCACGGGTCCGTGTGCGAGCACACGCGGGCAGCGCTCGTTCGGGGGAGCAGGGTATGCGTTGGATGCGAGTGGCGGCGGTCATCGCCGCGATGGGCAGCGGACTTCTCATGCCGGCCGTGGGCCACGCGCAGGACGACGACAAGGACGACAAGGACGACGACAAGGGCGACAAGGACGACGACAAGAAGCCCACGCTCACGGGCGGCTTCGACGAGAAGAACGGCTTCCATCTCCAGTCGGAGGATGGGAACTACCTGCTCGGCATCGGGCTGCAGGCCGGCTACAAGTTCGAGCCTGTCTTCCTGGATGGCGAGGCGGAGTCGCGCACGGCCTTCTCGTTCCTCCGGCCCATCCTCCGCGGAAACATCTACCGGCCGTGGATCCGCTTCTGGACGTCGCTGGAGCTGGCGGACCCACCGCTGTACCTGCTCGACTCGCTGGTGGAGATCCAACCCATCGACGCGGTGGGCATCCGCGCGGGTCAGCAGTACACACCCTTGAGCCGGCACGAGTCCTGGGGACCGCAGCAGATCCTCTTCCCCGAGTTCGCCACCGTCGCCAACTACTACTGGACCGGCCGTGACAAGGGCGCGACGATTTTCGGGACGATGGAGCACCTGGAGTACTACGCGGGCATCTACGGCGGCTCGCCGCTGCGCTCCATCCGCTCCGAGCCCGGCAAGTTCCAGTTCAACGCGCGGGCGACGTTCTCCCCCATGGGCAAGCCCGGCTACGGCGAGCTGCCCTACATCATGTCGGGGGACAAGGAGCCGCCTCCGCTCAACGTCTCGTTCACCTTGCAGGGCGCGGGGGGCGACGTGATGCAGGTGAAGGAGAACTTCAACCCGGAGGCCGGCGTCTTCCAAATCCTGAGGACCGGCGAACGGCGCTTCATCACCGGCGGCGTGGACCTCTTCATCCAGGCGCGCAGGTTCAGCTTCTTCGGCGAGGCGTACCTCAGCCGGATGGACCCGCGGGACTCCCCCGCGCGCAACTTCTCCAGCTTCGGCGCGTGGGTTCAGGCCGACTATGTCTTCTACAAGAAGGTTCTCGATGCGGGCGTGCGTCTGAGCTACCTCAACCCGAGCTTCGACCTGGATGATGACCTGCTCTACATCGCGGAGGCGCAGCTCGCCTGGTTCGTCAACGCGCCGCACCTGGCCTTCAAGCTGCGCTACCAGATTGCCCACCAGCAGACCGCCGCGGGCGCGGAGGCCGCCTCCGTCGTCATCGCCAAGGACGCGGGCACCTCGCAGCTCATCACCCTGCAGCTCAACCTGGCGTTCTAGCGCCTCCCACGCTGGGCATGGACACCTGCTTTGCGTTATCCCTGCGACTGGCAAGGAGACGCGAAGCCATGCAGCCCATCGACCACGCGCAGCTCTCGCGGCTGGACCTGAATCTACTGGTGGCGTTCGACGCCCTCATGCGCGAGCGCCATGTCACCCGGGCCGCCCACCGCATCGGCCTGGGCCAGCCCGCGATGAGCCACCACCTGGCCCGGCTGCGCGAGTTGCTCGGCGATGAGCTCTTCACGCGCGCCCCCACGGGAATCACCCCCACGCCTCACGCCCAGGCGCTCGCGGAGCCCGTGCGCACCGCGCTCGCGTGTCTCCAAGGCGTGCTCACCCAGCGCCCCTTCAACCCCGCCACGCAGGAGCGCCACTTCCGCGTGAGCCTGTCGGACGGGCTGGAGTCCGCGCTGATGCCGCCATTCCTCGCGCTCATCGCCGAGGAGGCGCCCGGCGTCACCCTCTCCCTCTCGCCGCTCCAGGAAGCCCAGGGCCTGGCGATGCTGGATGACGGCTCGCTCGACTTGCTGGTGGGCCCGCCCCTGGAGCAGGCCCCGCATCACAAGCTGCGGCTGTTCTGCGCCGGGGGATACCTCGTGGTGTTCGACCCGAGCGCCGTGCGGGTGGATACGCCGCTGTCCCTGGAGGATTTCCTCTCCATTCCCCATGTCCGCGTGTCGCGACGCGCGGATTCCAGCGACGCGGTGGATGACGCGCTCGCGCGGCTCCGCCTGCGCCGCCGCGTGGCCGTGCAGACGACCCATGCGCTCAGCGTGCCGCACCTCTTGCGCGGCGCTCGGCTGCTCGGCCTGCTTCCCCGGCGCTCGGCCCTGGCGAGCGCGAAGGCCTTTGGCTTGAGCGTGAGTCCTCCGCCCCTGGCCTTGAGCGCGGACAGCATCGCGATGCGCTGGCATGCCTCGCGAGACTCCGACCCGGGCCACATCTGGCTGCGCGAGGCGATGTTCCAGGCGGCGGCGTCGAGCGGCGAGGACGGAGCATTCACCCGCGTGGCGGCGAGGACGCCCCCGCCGCCCAAGCGCTCCCGTCAGAAGGTCGCGATGGGGTTGACGGGCGAGCCCGTCCCGCCCTCGACGGCCAGGGGCGCGATGCTCAGGAGGAAGTCGTAGCGTCCACGGGCCGTGGCCACCTTCGCCAGGGCCTCCAGGTCCGCGTTGTCGATGACGTGGACGCCCAGCGTGTTGATGAGCAGCAGGTGCACGGGAATCAGGAGGCCCTCCACGCCCGAGGGCAACACGTCCAGCCCGACATCCGTCGCGACGACGGCGACACCGCGCGCGGCGAGCCACTCCACGCTGGACACATGCAGCCCCGGTGAGTGCGAGGACACGTCCCACGCGCCCACCGCCGCGCGGCGGGCCCAACGCCCCGTGCGGACGATGACGGCATCTCCGCTCGTCACCTTCACCTTCGTCTTGCGCTCCCACGCCTCCAGGTCCGCCGCGTGGATGGGCGTCCCCGGCTCCAGGTAGGGCACGCCCTTGAACGCCGCCATGTCGATGAGCACCCCGCGCGTGGTGAGCCCGTCGCGCACCGTGTTCACCGACAGCACCGAGCAGCCCTTCGCGTCGACCTTCGACTGCGCGTAGCCGTTGTACGTCCGGCCCTCGTCGAAGACGTGGCAGAGCGCGTCCAGGTGCGTGTGGGACCAGCCGTGGAAGCCGAGGGCCAGCCGGTCCGCGCTGTACGTGGACTCGGGCGCCTCTCCATGGAAGAGCATCTGGTGCTCCAGCGGTGACGGGACGTCCGCGGCCTGTCGCGTCTCCAGCGTGTGCGCCAGTGAGACGGACACGCCCTCGCGCACCAGCCTCGCGGCCTCCTTGCGCTTGGCCGGAGTGATGAGGTTCGCGGTGCCGAGCTGATCCTCCGGGCCCCAGCGTCCCCAGTTGCGATGTTGCGTCTTCCACGTCTGGATGGCCTCGGGGCTCGACAGTCCCCGCGAGACGGGCGTGCTCGGCGGCGGCGTGGCGACCGCGACACCGGTCAACCCCACGCTCGCGAGGAGGACCAGGACTTGGATGGACTTCTGGAACATGACGCTCTCCGTTGCGGGCCTCCCCGAGGGCGGGAAGGCAGCCTCGCCCTCCTCGCGGTGCGGGAGCGGCGGCGCCACGTACGTAGCGACGGGGGGCGCGAGGGCCCAATCGAGCCCGTCGATGACGGTCATCGACGCACGTGCCGGGCGGGCTGTAACCCTCCGCGCTACAGGCCGACGGGATTTGTAGCCTTCCAGACCACGCCTTGTGTCCGTGGGCGGTGATGACCCTGGGACCGGGTGTGGCGGCACACCCACTGCATTGTGAGAAATCGCCACACGGCCGGGAGCAACCCACCACGACCGTGCGCTCCGTTGAGCGGGGGGGCCC